>NZ_JARWQD010000303.1 GCF_029869545.1 Nocardia wallacei
CCGATACCGCTCACGCTGCTCATCACAAAAACCCGACAAACCAGCCTGAGTAACAACAACACCCTTCGGCCGACCCGTCGACCCCGACGTATAAATCACATACGCCGGATGCTCCGCCCGCAACGGACGCAGACGATCGGCGTTCGTGATCGGCTCCACCGAGCGTTGTTCCAGCCGCAGGTCCCCGCCGTCGAGCACCAGCCAGTCGATATCAGCGGGCAGGCCGTCGCGCACCGTGGACACCGTGAGCCCCAGCGCCGCACCGGAATCGGCGACCATGTGCGTGACCCGCTCCGCCGGATAATTCGGATCCACCGGCACGAACCCGGCACCGGCCTTGGCCACCGCCCACACCGCCACCACCGAATCCACCGACCGCGGAATACCCACGGCAACCAGATCCTCCGGGCCCACCCCACGCTCGATCAGCACACGCGCCAGCCGCGTCGACCGCTCGTCGAGTTCGGCATAGGTCAACTCCGCGACCGTCGCGGAGGCATCGGCGAACACCAGCGCGGTGCCGTCCGGATTCGTTTCGACGGCCGTCGTCAGCAGCCGCGGCAGCGTCGTGACGCGTGAGCGCCGGGCGCGGGTGGGCCGTCGGCGTACCGGACGGTTCACACAAACACCCGGCCCTGGCTCGGGGACCGGCCGTCCCGCCCGCTCGCATCACTGCCGAACATCACACTGCAACCTTTTCCCTGCTCGCGCCGAATCTCACCGATCATGCCTGGTTCGCGCACATACCGCATCTTCCCTGGTAACGCATGCCCCAGAACTCTGGGTCACGAAGTTTTCAGGGCCGTACGCTATAACCGGGCAACAATTCGCCCAGCACCACCACGGCCTCGGCGGCGCCGAAGGCCGCCGGTGCCGGGCCCTGCTCGACCACGACGGCCCGCAGATCCTCCAGGGGCTCCGGATCCAGTTCGGCGAGCCCGGACGCGTCGCCGAACAGGTGCGTCACCCACTCGTCGGCCAGCGCCTCGCTCGTGACCGCGCTCGGCAGCACGAGCGACGCGCCGGCGACACCCGCGGCCGCCATCTCCAGCAGCGCACCGATGCCGTCCGCGGGCCCCTGCCGGAATGTCCGGGACTCGAACGTCAGATCCGTGCGCGTGCGCAGCCGGTCGACGGCCGCCGCCAGCTCGTCGTAGCTCAGGCCGTCCGCGGCCGTCGCGCGGGCCGGATCCGCACCGCGCAGCGGCCGCGTCCGATGGGCGTAGGTGACCGGCCGCGCCGATTCCCCGGCGACCTCGGCCACCACGGCCGGATCGTCGAGCAGCAGCCAGTCGATGCCGCCGCCCGCGGGCACCGACCCGGCGGTGAGCCCGACCTTGATCTCCAGTGCCGCAGGCAGTTCCGCGCCGTCGCCGACCGGAACCACCGCGGCCCCGGCCTTCAGCACGGCCCAACCGGCCACGGCCGCGTCCACGCCGCGGTCGAGCCGCACCGCCACACCCGTGCCCGGGCCGCAGCCGCGCCCGATCAACACCCGGGCCAGCCGCGAGGACCGCGCGTCGAGTTCCTGATAGGTCACGGCGTCTTCGCCGAAAGTCAGTGCGGGACCGTCGGGGTCGTCCTCCACGATGGCCGTCAATGCCTGCGGCAGCGCGGTGCCGTTCGCCGACACCCGCTCCACGGGCTCGGCCGACATCACATCGACACGCGCCCGCTCGTGCTCGTCCAGCAGGTCGATATCGCCGACGAGCACCTGCGGATCGTCGGCCACCGCGGCCAGGATCCGTTCGAAGCGGCGGCCCAGCGCCCGCATCGTCGACTCGTCGAACAGGTCCGCGGCATAGGTGAATACGGTGATCAGATCGGCGGGTGCGCCGGTCGCGTCGTGCCGCGGTTCGACGATCACCTGCAGGTCGAACTTCGCCATCACCGCATCGGTGTCCAGCGCCGCGACGGTGAGGTCCGGCAGTTCGAGTGTCGGCTGCTCGGTGTTCTGGAACGACAGCATCACCTGGAACAGGCTCTGCTCCCCGGAGCGGCCCGGCGAGACCACCTCGGCCACCCGCTCGAAGGGGATATCGGAGTTCGCGAACGCGGAAAGATCGGTCTCCCGCGCCTTTTCGACCAGGGCGTCGAAGGTGTCGGCGGTGCTGACTCCCGTGCGCAGCGCGAGCGTGTTGACGAACATGCCGACCAGATCGTCGAGCGCGCGCTCGCCGCGGCCCGCGATCGGCGTGCCGACCGTGACATCGGCGCTGCCCGACTGCCGGGCGAGCAGCGCCGCCAGCGCCGCGTGCACCACCATGAACAGCGACGAATTATGTTCGCGCGCAATGCGCAGCAGTCCCTCGTGCACCGCCGCGGGCAGCTCGAAGCCGACCTGGCCGCCCCGCATCGTCGACACCGGCGGGCGCGGGCGGTCCGGCGCGAGCAGTGTGGCGCCGGAGATTCCGGCGAGCTGCCCGCGCCAGTAGTCCAGCTGCCGGGCCGCGATCGAATCGGGTTCGTCGTCGGTGCCGATCACGCCGCGCTGCCACACGGCGAAGTCGGCGTACTGCACTTCCAGTGGCGCCCAACCCGGTTCGCGGCCCTCGCGGCGGGCCAGATACGCGGTCATCACGTCGCGCGCCAGCGGGGCCAGCGAGGCGCCGTCACCGGCGATGTGATGCAGCACCAGGGTCAGCAGGTGGTCGTCGCCCTGCTCCAGCAGCACCGCACGCACCGGAACCTGTTGCGTCACATCGAATCCCGTGGACATCAGCGACGTGATGTGACCGACAGGGTCGCCGGTGGTCCGCACCGGCAGCCCCTCGGGCAATGCCTCGGCGGCCGACAGGATCTCCTGGTAGGGCAAGCCGCCCGGACCACCGGCCGGATAGCGAGTGCGCAGCACCTCGTGCCGCTCCAGCACATCGGTGACCGCCCGGCGCAACGCCGCCACGTCCAGCGCGCCCGTCAGGCGGACCGCCAACGGGATGTTGTAGGACGGCGATTCGGGATCGAGCTGGTTGATGACCCACATCCGCTGCTGGGCGAGCGACAGCGGGATCCGGTCGGCCCGCGGTGCGGGCGCCAGCTTCGGGCGTGCCACGCCCGCGGCCGCACCCGGCACGATCCGCGCCGCCAGCGCGGCGACCGTCGGCGCCTCGAAGACCTCGCGCACCACGACGTTCGAGTCCAGCGCCTCGTTGATCCGCGCCACCGCGCGGGTCGCGAGCAGGGAATTACCACCGAGCGCGAAGAAGTCGTCGTCCAGGCCGACCTCGCCGGCGCCGAGCAGCCCGGCGAACACCTCGGCGACGGCCTGCTCGATCGGGGTGCCCGGCGCCCGGAACGCGGCCGACCCGATGAACTCCGGCGCGGGCAGCGCCCTGCGGTCGAGCTTGCCGTTGGCCGTCAGCGGCAGCGCGTCGAGCACCACGACGGCGTCGGGAACCATGTAGGCGGTGAGGAAATCGGCCACCCGTGTCCGCAGCTCGGCCGAGTCGAGCTGCGAACCCGCTTCCGGCACAACGTATCCCACGAGCCGATCCCCGGCCTGCTCGTCCGCGCGCACCAGCACGACGGTCTGGCTGACGCCGGTGCAGCGCAGCAGCGCCGCCTCGATCTCGCCGAGCTCGATCCGGAATCCGCGCAGCTGCACCTGCTGGTCGCTGCGCCCGGCGTACTCCAGATTCGCCTCGCCGCCGAACCCTGCCCACCGGCCGATATCGCCGGTGCGGTACATGCGCGACCCGGCCGGGCCGAACGGGTTCGCCACGAACCGCGTGGCGGTCAGGCCGGGGCGGCCCAGGTATCCACGCGACACCTGGTCGCCGCTGATGTGCAGGCCCCCGGCCACCCCGACCGGCGCCGGATGCAGCCGGTCGTCGAGCACGTACGCGTCCAGACCCGGCAGCGCGCGGCCGATGACGCTGGCCGGGATATCGGCCAGCCGCTCGTCCACGGCCAGGAACGACACGTGCACCGTCGTCTCGGTGATGCCGTACATGTTCACCAACTGCGGCGCATCCGAGGCGTGCCGCTCGTACCAGCGCTGCAGCTGGCGCAGGTCCAGCGCCTCACCACCGAACACCACGTAGCGCAGCGCGAACTTGCCCGCCCCGCCCGCATGTGCGGCCCGATCGGCCTCGGCCAGCTGATAGAACGCCGACGGCGTCTGGTTCAGCACCGTCACCTGTTCGCGAATCAGCAACTCGCGGAACAACTCCGGCGACCGCGAGGTCAGGAAGTCGACGACCACCACCGCGCCGCCGTTGGCCAGCGCGCACCACAGCTCCCACACCGAGAAGTCGAAGGCGGAGGAGTGGAACAGCGTCCACACATCGGTCTCGTCGAAATCGAACAGCAGCTGGGTGTTGGCGAACAATTCCAGCACATTGCGGTGCGCGACGCCGACGCCCTTCGGCACACCGGTGGAGCCGGAGGTGTAGATGACGTAGGCAAGATTGCCCGGCCGCAGCGGCGCGACCCGTTCGGCATCGGTCACTTGTGCGTCAGAGAGATCGGCACTCTCCTCGAGCAGCACCACCGGAATGTCGTTCACCGGCAGTGCTTCTCGTTCCGACACGGTGGTCAGCACGCAGGCGGGCACGGCATCGGAGAGCATGAACTCCAGCCGCTGCGCCGGGTAGGCGGTATCGATCGGCAGATAACCCGCACCGGCGATCAGCACGCCGAGCAGCGCCACCGGCAGCTCCTCGGTCCGCGGCATCGCCACCGCCACCAGCGATTCCGGCCCGACGCCCCGGGCGATCAGGGCCCGGGCGACCCGGTTCGCCCGCCGCTGCAGCTCGCCGAAGGACAGCGTGGCATCCTCGTAACGGATCGCTGTCGCATCCGGGCGCCGATGCGCCTGTGCCGCAATGAGATCCACCAGGGTCACCGGCGGCACCTGGGCGCCGGGCGAATTCCATTCGTGCAGTACCAGTTCCCGCTCGCCGGGCGCCAGCACGTCGATATCGCCGACGACCGCACCGGCATCGGTGGCGATCGCGCCCAGCAGGCGCTGGAACCGATCGGCGAAATCCTGCACGGTGGCCTCGTCGAACAGGTCGGTGGCATAGGTGAATGCCGCCGAGATGCCCTGCGGCGCACCGCGTTCGTCGGTGCGCTCGGCCAGCGCCAGCTGCAGGTCGAACTTGGCCAGCGGCACGGCCAGATCCACGCCGGACACCGCCAGGCCCGGCAGTTCCAGATGGGTCTGTGCCAGATTCTGGAAGGTCAGCATGACCTGGAACAGCGGATGCCGCGCCGCCGACCGCGCCGGATCCAGCAGCTCCACCAGCCGCTCGAACGGCACGTCCGCATGCCCGAAGGCCGCCACGTCGGTGGCGCGGACCGCGGACAGCAGCTCGTCGAACCGCGCGCCCGGATCGATCTCGGTACGCAGCACGAGCGTGTTGACGAACATCCCGATCAGGTCGTCGAGTTCGGCCTCGCCGCGGCCCGCGATGGGGGTGCCGATCGCGATGTCGCGGGTGCCCGACAGCCGCGCCAGCAGTGTCGCGAGGGCCGCGTGCACGACCATGAACAGCGTCGAATTATGGTCGTGCGCAAGGCCACTCAGCGCGGTATGCACCTCGGTGTCGATCTCGAAGCCGACGGTCGCGCCGTGGTAGGTGGCCGCGAGCGGGCGGGGCCGGTCGGCGGGCAGATCCAGTTGTTCGGGGAGCGCCGCCAGTTGCCGCCGCCAGAACTCGATCTGTTGCGCCAGAACCGATTCCGGATCGTCCTCGGCGCCCAGCGTCTCGCGCTGCCACAGCGCGTAGTCGGCGTACTGGACCGCCAACGGCGCCCACTCCGGCGCGCCGCCGCGCACCCGGTCCAGGTAGGCGGTCATGAGGTCGCGCGTCAGCGGGCCCATCGAGAAGCCGTCGCCGGCGATGTGGTGGACCACGCACACCAGCACGTGGTCGTCGTCGGCGAGGCGCAGCACGCGCAGCCGCACCGGCGGCGCGGCGGTGGCGTCGAATCCGCCCGTCACCGTCTCGGCGACCAGCGCGGGCACCTGCTCCTCCGCCGCGTCGATCACCGAAAGTTCCGGTACCGCACGGGAATCCGAGACCGGCAGCACCAGCTGATAGCCCTCGCCGTCGAGTTCCGGGTAGACGGTGCGCAGCACCTCGTGCCGCTCGACCAAGTCGCGCACCGCGGCGCGCAGGGCCCCGAGATCCAGCGCTCCGGTCAGCCGGACGGCGACGGGGATGTTGTTGACCGCGCCCGCCGGATCGAAGCGATTGAGGAACCACATCCGCTGCTGCGCATACGACAGCGGGATCCGCTCGGGGCGCGGCATCGGCCGCAGCTGCTGCCCCGCGGCCGAACCCGCATGGCGCTCCACGCGTTCGGCGAGCGCGGCCACCGTCGGCGCCTCGAACAACAGCTGCACGGGAACCCGGACGTCGAGCGCGGAGCCGATGCGCGCGGCCGCCTGCGCGGCGAGCAGCGAATTACCGCCCAGCGCAAAGAAATCGTCATCGGCACCCACCCGGCCCGGCGCCGCCCCGGGCACCCCGTCCGCGGCCGCCTGCGCCGCCTCGCCCGGGGCCGACCGCTCCAGCGGGGTCCCGGGGCCCAGCAGCGCCGCGAAGACGTCCGCGACGATCTCCTCCACCGGGGTGGACGGCGCCCGGAATTCCCGCACGGCGAACGCCGGTTCGGGCAGCCGGGCGCGATCCAGCTTGCCGATGGGGGTCAGCGGGATCTCGTCCAGCACCATGATCAATGCGGGAATCATGTACGCGGGCAAGGAGTTCGACAGGAAATCGGCCAGCTCGCCGGTGTCGAGCGTCGCCCCCGCGCGCGGCAGGACGTACGACACCAGCGTACTGCCGCCCGAGGGCAGCGGGCGGCCGAGCGTGGCCGCGAAATCGACGTCCGGATGCTCGGTCAGCGCGTTGTCGATCTCACCGAGCTCGATCCGGAAGCCGCGCACCTTCACCTGGAAGTCCGAGCGCCCCAGGAACTCGATTCCGCCGTCGGATTCGTTGCGCCGCACCAGATCTCCGGTGCGATACAGCCGGGCACCCGGGGTGCCGGTCTCCGCGCCGAACGGGCTCGCGACGAACCGTCCCGCCGTCAGGCCGGGCCGCCCGAGATATCCCTGCGCCAGCGCCGGACCCGACAGGTAGAGCTCGCCCACCACCCCGGCGGGCACCGGCCGCAACCGCGAATCCAGCACGAACACACCGACTCCCGGAATCGCGGGGCCGATCGTGATCGGCTCGCCGGGGGCCAGCGCGGTGGAGGTCACCAGAATCGTGGCCTCGGTCGGGCCGTAGCCGTTGACGAACGTCCGCCCGTCCCGCGCCCACCGGCCCACCAGCTCCGGGCCGAACCGGTCACCGATGACCATCACGGTCTCGATATCGTCCAGGCCGGTCGGATCCACCGATTCCAGGGCACCGGGCGTGATCAGCATGTGCGTGGCCCGTTCCCGGCGCAGCAGGTCCGCCAGTTCGTACCCGCCGAACACCTCCGGCGGCGAGACCACCAGCGTCGCGCCCGTCGAGAAGGTGAGCATCAGCTCCAGCACCGACACGTCGAAATTCGGCGAGCACACGTGCATGACCCGCGAATCCTCGCCCACCCCATAGTGTTCGCGCTCCGCGGCCACCAGCGCGCCGAGCCCGACATGGGTGACCACGACGCCCTTCGGCCGCCCCGTCGACCCCGAGGTATAGATGACATAGGCGGGATGCAGCTCGGTGAGCGGGCGCACGCGATCGGTGTAGGAGATCGGGTGCGACGGCCGCGCCGCCACCCGGTCACGCACCACCGGGTCGTCGAGCTCCAGCCAGTACACGCCGGTGCCGAGCGCCGCCCGGTGCGCGGAGACGGTCAGGCCGATCACCGCGCCGGAGTCGGAGACCATGTGCGCGATGCGCTCGGCCGGGTAGGTCGGATCCACCGGAACGTAGGCCGCGCCGGTCTTGGCGATCGCCCAGACCGACAGCACCGACTCGATCGACCGGGTGATGCCGATGGCGACCACGTCGCCCGCGCCGACGCCGCGGTCGATCAGTTCGCGCGCGAGCCGCGAGGACGCCTCGTCCAGCTCGCGATAGGTGAGTTCGCGCGCCTCGCCGGGATCATCGGCCGGGGCGTACCGGATCGCCACCGAGTCGGCTGCGGACTCCACCGCGGCGGTGAGCAGCTGGCCGAACAGCGGGCCACCCGACCGGCGGCGACGACCACCTCGAGCGGATCGGCGGGCAGTTTCCATTCGAGTGCATTCACCTCTCGCGTCCAGCGGGCCCGCACGGCCGAGTATCGGCGCCCCTCGCACGGTCCGAGCAATCATATCGGGGTTACGGTGCACCGCGGTGGCTGCGCGAGCTCCCTCTACTCATCGGTACGAGGGTGCCCGGATGTTGCGCCGAGTCTCGAATTCAGTGGCCTGCATCACAGCGCTCCGCGTCCTCCGGCCACGCCGCCCAGGAGGCGTGAGTTTACAGCCACCCGCGCCGGATGGCCTGCACGCCCGCCTGGAAGCGGGTGCTCGCACCGAGCCGCTCCAGCAGGCTCGCCGTGCGGCGCACCACGGTCCGCCGGGACATGCCCAGCCGGCGCGCGATGGTGTCGTCGGTCGCGCCCAGGCCCATCAGCGTGAGGATCGCGCGGTCGCGCTCGTCCAGCGGTTCGCTCGGATTCACCGAGATCGGGGCGGCCAGCGACCACAGCACGTCGAAGGTGCGCACCAGCAGGTCGAGCGTCGGCGACGGGCCGATGCGCAGGCCCATCGGATCGCCGCGCCGCTCGTCGTGGTGCAGCATCAGGCTGGCCCGCTCGCCGTCGACGATCAGCACCTTCAGCGGCGGATCGGGCAGCGTGCGCGCCTGCGCCCCGGCGGAATTGGTGGCCAGGGCGTGCCGCAGCCGGTCGGGGTCCTGGTAGACGGTGTCCTGATACAGGGTCTGATAGCGAATTCCGGCGTCGATGCGCGCGGACTTCAGCTCGAACATCCGCTCGGCCTTGTCCAGGTCGCAGATGTAGGGCCCGCGCTCCACCAGGCGCACGCTGCTGCGGGCCGCCCGCTGCAGATCCTCGAATTCGGCGACCAGCTCCCGGGTTTCGTACATCGGCACGATGGTGCCGCCGCCGCGGACGGTGCGCCGCACCGAGCGGAACGTCTCCCCCAGCCGGGCCGCCGCCGCGTGCATGCGGGCGGTCTCGCCCTGGCGGCGCCGGGACTCGGCCTCCGACAGCGCCTCCGGAGCGTGTGCGTCCCATACGGTGCGGCCGTTGGTATCGATGCGCACCGCCGCCTGCAGTTCACACAGCCGGTCGAGCGACGCCTCCGCAACCTCCAGCGGGCATTCCAGATAGGACGCCAGCTCGATCAGGCTGGACCGGGGGTGTTGCACGAGGGCGGCGTACGCGCGTCCCTGCAGAGACCTGGAATCGAACAATTCGTATAAACCTGTCACATCACCAGCCCCCACAACCGCCGGCCGCGTCAACGCGCGACCGTTGACACCCGCGACGATTACTCGGGTCCCCACGACTGCTGCGACAGGATGACACCCTTGCTGGCCAGATAGGGCGTGGGATCGATCTTCACGTCGCTGGGATCCCAGATCTCGAGGTGCAGGTGCGGACCGGTGGAATTGCCGCGGTTACCGACCGTGGCGATGACGTCGCCGGCGTTCACGCGCTGGCCGACACTGGTGAGGATGTCGTTGACGTGGCCGTAGACGGCGGTGGCACCGTCGTCGTGGCGCACCCGCACCCACAGGCCGAACCCGGAGGCCGGTCCGGCCTCGATCACGGTGCCGCTGGCCACCGAGCGGATCGGGGCGCCGAGCGAATCGGCGAAGTCGACACCGTAGTGGAACGATCCCCAGCGGGAGCCGAAGTCGGAGCTGACGACACCGGCGACCGGGCGCACCGCGGGGGCCGGGGCGACCTGATTCTGCAGACCCTTGATGACCTGCTCGGCATGCGACAGCGGCCCGGCGACCTCCGGCGGTAGATTCTGTAGCCCGAACGGTGCGGGCGGCGCGGGGGCGGCGACGGGCACCGCCTCCACCGGGGCGGGCGCCGGGGCCTCGGCCGCGACGGGCGCGGCGGCGGCCGCCCGGGCGGGCTCGACCGGCTCCGAGGCCGCCTCGAGCGCGACGTCGTCGGTGTTGGTGCTGTCGTGCGTGACCGGCAGCAGCGGCGCGGCGTGGGCGAGCTGCGCGGCGGTGCCGACGATGGCGCCCGCCGCGACGGCCGCGCTGGCCGCCAGCTTCATCCGGTCGGCGGTACGCGGCTCGGCACGGTGCCGGTTCGGCCGACCGGCAGCACCATCTCCGAGCAGGTCCTGAACAGATACGGAACTGGAGGTCTCACGGTGCTGCGGCAAGGCTCGTCCTAAGCGTCGATCAACGTCGGGGGCGCCGCCGGGCCGAAACCTCTAATTCGGTAACGATTCGGCATACGCTGTGACGCAAACTGTACTCCGCCGTGACCTTTTCGCAACCTTCCGGAGAAAAAGTCCAGGTGAGAGGGGTATCACTGTCCTGGGCGACCGTTACATACGCCAGACTGGAGAGGTGATCATCGACGAGCTGCGAACCCCGATCGTGCTGGCGCCGATGGCCGGCGGACCCTCCACCCCCGAACTCGCCGCCGCGGTGTCGGCCGCGGGCGGGCTGGGCTTCCTCGCCACCGGCTACCTGAGCGCGGATGAGACCGCCGACCGCATCGTGCGCACCCGGGCCCTGCTGTCGGAGGCGGGCGCCGACACCGCCCCGTTCGGCGTGAACCTGTTCGTTCCGGGCGCGCCGACGCCCGCCGAACGGTTCTCCCGCTACCTGGAACAGGTCGGCCGCAGCTTCCCGCTCGGCGACGCGAGGTTCGACACCGACGACTGGGACGCCAAGCTGGACGCCCTGGTCGCCGATCCGGTGCCGGTGGTGTCGTTCACCTTCGGCTGCCCGTCGGCCGCGGAGGTGGGCCGGCTGCACGCCGTCGGATCGGAGGCGTGGGTGACGATCACCTCGGTCGGCGAGGCGCGCATCGCGGTCGAGGCGGGCGCGGACGTGCTGATCGCCCAGGGCGCCGAGGCGGGCGGGCATCGGGCGACGTTCGTGGATCGGCCCGAGGACGACGGGGCCGATCCCCTGTCGACGCTGGCGCTGCTCCAGCTGCTCACCGGCGCGACCGACCGGCCGGTGGTGGCGGCGGGCGGCATCGCCACGGGCGCGGGTGCCGCCGCGGTGCTGGTGGCCGGTGCGGCGGCCGCACAGCTGGGCACGGCCTTCCTGAACTGCCCAGAGGCCGGGACGGCGCAACTGCATCGCGACGCCCTGGCCATCGACACCCCGACGATGCTGACGCGGGCCTTCAGCGGCCGCCGGGCGCGCGGACTGCGCAACCGGTTCATCCTCGATCATCCCGACGCGCCCGCCGCCTACCCCGAAATCCATTACGCCACCGGGCCGTTACGCAAGCAGGCGCGGGCCGACGGCAACGCCGACGCGGTGAACCTCTGGGCAGGTCAGACCCATACGCTGACCGGCGATCTCCCCGCCGCGGACCTCGTGCGCGCCCTGTCCGCCGAGATGAAAAGCGCTCTGAGTCCGGCACTTTCGCGCAGAATCCAGGATTGTTGACAACCTTTTTCGTTTAGAATCATATGACATCATCCGCCATCCCATGAGGAGAGCGTTATGTCACTCGACGTACCTACCGCACTGCTCGAACGCGCCGAACGCGGTGAGGTCTCCGACGACGAGTTCGTCGAATGCGTCCGCAACTCACTGCCCTACGCCTACGAGGTGGTCAGCAGGGTGGCAGCCGATCTGCGTTCCGGCACAGCCGAATTCGCCGACAACCAGGTACCCCCGCCGGACGAGACGGCCCGCGGCCAGCTGCTGCGCGCCATGGCGTCCGACTCCATCCGCGGCGGCCTCGAGCGGCACTTCGGCGTGAAGCTCGCGTTCCAGAACTGCCACCGGGTAGCGGCGTTCCCGCTGTCGGAGGTCGGTGGCGACACCTACACGAGGTTCATCTCGACCCGCGCTCAGCTGCTCAACCAGAGCCCGGAACTGCGTAACTGCTAACCGGATACGAGACCGGCGCAGGCGATCCCCTTCCGCCCGCGCCGGTTTCGTGTGCTCACACATCAACTCTGTGGCAGCAGCTTGAGCGTGGTGGATCGCGCTCTGGTGCCGGTGATTTCGGCGATGATGCTGGCGGCGTAGCGCTGGTACTTCGTGGCGTAGGCGGTATCGATCTCGTCGTTGCGATCGGGATCGGCATCGACGAAGGTGACATCCTGATCGATGCTGCCCGCACGGATCCGGCCGCGACGGCTGTCGGTGGCCGTCCGATACCACGCCGCGTCCGGTCCGTTCACCGAGCGCACATAGAGATCGCGGCCGTGCCGCACCACCCAGATCGTCACCGGCATGCGCAGGGTTCCGTCCCGTCCCGCCGCCGCCAACTGCAGTTCCTCGGTGTCCGCGATCCTGTTGAGCTCGTCGGCTGTCCACTTCGCCATCGGCGATCTCCTTCCGGGTCCCGTGGTGAGCTGGAAAGTATCTTTCCCTCTCATCGACACAGGTCCCGGCTGCGACACCACCGCGTCGGCAATCAGTACAGCTCGCGCAGTTTGCGCTTGAGGATCTTGCCCGTGGGGTTGCGGGGCAGTTCCTCCACGAAGACCACCTCGCGGGGCACCTTGTAGCGCGCCAGGTTCGCCTTGACGTGGGATCGGATGTCGTCGACGGTGAGCGCCTGCTCGTCGCGGACGACATAGGCGGCCAGGCGGGCACCGAATTCGTCGTCGGGAACGCCGATCACGGCGGCCTCGCGAATTCCGTTGTGCGCGTTGAGCAGTTCCTCTACCTCGCCGGGAAAGACGTTCTCGCCGCCGGAGACGATCATGTCGTCGTCGCGGCCGTCGATGAACAGTCGACCGGCGGAATCGAAGTGGCCGACATCGCCGGAGGACATCAGGCCGCCGACCCGCTCCTTCCCACCACCGCCGGTATAGCCCTCGAACTGCGCGGCATTGGCGACGAAGATGCGCCCGGTGACACCGGCGGGCACCTCGGCACCGGAATCGTCCAAGATTTTCACCACCGCGCCGAGCACCGGTTTGCCCACGCAACCGGGCTCCTCGGCGAGATCGGCGGGGGTGGCGATGCTGGCGTACGCGACCTCGGTGGAGCCGTAGAGATTGTAGACCACCGGGCCGAACAGGGCCGTCACCCGGCGGCACAGGTCGGCGCCGAGCTGCGATCCCGCCACGAAGACTATGCGCAGCCTCGACAGGTCGCGGCCGGTCAGGGCCTGCGGGCCCAGTTCGACGATGCGGGCCAGCATCACCGGCACCGCGATCAGCGCGGTCGCCCGGTGGCGGGACATGCTGTCGACCACCTGCTGCGGATCGAAGCGGCGGCGGATCACCAGCGTGGAGCCGAAGCCGATGGCCAGCAGCGACATGGCGAATCCGAGCGTATGGAACAGCGGCGCCGGACATTCGGTGACCTCGCGGGTGCGGAAGGGCACCCGGCTCAGCACCGCGCCGAGCGGCTCCAGCGACCGCGGTTCCGATCGCGGCGCGCCCTTGGGGGTGCCGGTGGTGCCGCTGGTCAGCAGAATGATCTTGGAACCCGGTCCGGACGCGGGTGGCGACTCGGACGAGCCTGCGGCGATGAGGGATTCGATGCTGCTCGGATGGCTGGTGTCCGTCCAGGCGCGGTAGGCGCCGCGGCGCGGGCTCAGGTCGCCGAGGATCGGCTCGTACTCCTCGTCGTAAACCAGCAGGTCGGCTCCCTCGCGGGTGGCGACGTCGCGCAGTTGCGGGCCCGCGAAATCGGTGTTCAGCAGGATGATCCGGGCGCCGCACTTGCCGGCGGCGAACACCGCGTCCAGCAGCCCGCGGTGGTTGCGGGCCAGGATCGCCACGCCCTCGCCCGACCGCAGCCCGCGCTTGCGCCACTCGTTGGCCAACCGATTGCTGCGTTCATCGAGGTCTCGATAGCTGAGCGCGCCCAGCTCATCGATCAGCGCGGTGCGATCGCCGTAGCGGGCCGCCGAAAGCGTCAGCAGCGCAGGCAAACCGCCGTATCGCAGCAGCGCCGCACCCGCCGACAGCAGCGTCATCGGCGATTCGATGCCGACCAGCCCGCTGGTCACGCACAGCCGCAGGTACTCCAGCTCCGTCCACACCCGGGTGCCCAGCGTCCGCAGCAGAGTAATAGTCATTGCCCAACCCCCTTGCCGCACCGAATATCTCGCGCAATCGCAGCACGCAATGAAACCATGCCGGACCTCCTCGTCCACCCGCCTACGGCATGCGTCCCCAGGTTAACCCGGGGCCCGCCCACACCCCACCCTCATTCCCGGAACGCCCGCACCCGCTTCTTCCGGCACGCCCACACACCCTCATTACCGGCACCCCACTCCCATTTCCGGCACGCCCGTACCCCGCTCTCATTTTCCGGCACGCCCACACCCCACTTATTCCGGCACGCTTTTGGCCGGAACACCTATTTGCCGTGCGTACGCAGCTGATACAAGCCCTGCGTCTCGGCGACCACGACACCGTCGGCATCGGTCACCGTCGCCTCGAGGGTGAAATCCGCCTTCCCGTTGGCCTCGGCGTCGGCGGTGATGCGGGCGATCTCCTCCTCCGACAGCGACGCCTCGGCACGCACATCGGTCTTGGCGGGCTTGCGGAAGAAGATCTGCAGATCCTTCACCAGCGGGTAGTACTTCGCATTGTCGAAGGTGGCGATAGGGATTGCGCCACCGAGGATTTCGGCGACGGTGAACAGGACGCCCGCGTACATGACACCGAAGTGGTTGCCGTTGCCCTCGATCGGCACCGTGGTCGCGGCGAATCCCGGCCGCACCTCGAGCGCCTGGACACCCATCTTGTGCGCGATCGGAATCGTGAACTCCAGCGCCCCGTTCACCATGTCCGCGAACGCCGGAGCGTCGCTGTTCGTCTCGGCCATGAAGCATCCTTCCTGCGCACCACCACGTGCCCGGTCACCGGACCGGTGCGCCCAGGGTACATCCTGTTGACACAACGCCAACAGGACGTACCCGGCAGCTATGAACTACAGGCCGACCACCTTCAGTTCCCCGTCGGCGTAGCGGGCGCGCAGCCGCTTCTTGTCGAATTTGCCGACGCTGGTCTTGGGGATCTCGTCGATGAAGGTCCAGTACTCGGGCAGCTGCCACTTGGCGAACTTGTCCGCGAGGAACTCACGCAGGTCGGCGGGCTCGGCGGTGCCGCCCTCCTTGAGCACGACCGCCACCAGCGGCCGCTCGTCCCACTTCTCGTCCGGAATGCCGATCACCGACGCCTCCGCGACGGCCGGGTGGCCCATGATCGCGTTCTCCAGATCGACCGAGGAGATCCATTCCCCGCCGGACTTGATCACGTCCTTGGACCGGTCGACCAGCGTCAGATAGCCGTCCGGGCTGATCTTGCCGACGTCGCCGGTGCGCAGCCAGCCGTCGTGGAACTTGTCCGGATCCACCTCGGCGCCCTGCGGCGAATAGTACGAGCCGGTGATCCACGGGCCGCGAACCTCCAACTCCCCCAACGCTTCCCCGTCGTTGGGCTGCACCGTGCCGTCATCGGCGACCAGCCGCGCCTGCACCGCTGCCGGGAACCGGCCCTGGGTGTAGCGGTAGGCCCACTCGTCCTCGCCCTCGGCGCCCCGGGGCGGATGGCCGACGCTGCCCAGCGGGGAGGTCTCGGTCATCCCCCAGGCGTGCAGCAGCCGCACGCCGTACTTCTCCTGGAAGGCCCGCATCATGGCGGGCGGCACCGCCGAACCGCCGACCACGCAGGTGCGCAGATGCGAGATGTCCTGCGGCTGCGCCTCCAGGCCCGCCAGCACCCCGCCCCAGATGGTCGGCACCGCCGCGGCGAAACTCGGCCGCTGCGCGGCCATCATCTGCAGCAGCGGCGCGGGCTGCAGGAAACGGTCGGGCATCAGCAGGCTCGCACCGGCCATCATGGCCGCGTACGGGATGCCCCACGAGTTGGCGTGGAACAGCGGAACGATCGTCAGCACGGTGTCCTGCGCGGTGAACCCCATGCTGTTCGGCGAGATCACCTGCATGGCGTGCAGCCAGTTGGAGCGGTGCGAGTACACCACGCCCTTCGGGTCGCCGGTGGTGCCGGAGGTGTAGCACATACCGGCCGCGGCGCGTTCGTCGAGCACCGGATAGTCGAACGTATCCGGTTGCGCGGCAAGCAGTTCCGCATACGAATGCACCTGCACGCCCGCGGGCGCGGTCAGGTTCGCCGGGTCACCGTTGGCGACGAGCACGTGACGCACCGTCTTCATGCCGGGCAGATACTGCGCGAACATCGGCACCAGCGACCCGTCCACGATCACGACCTGATCCTCGGCGTGGTTGGCCACGTAGACCAGCTGCTCCGGGAACAACCGGATATTGAGCGCGTGCAGCACGGCACCCATCGCGGGCACCGCCGCATAGGCCGCCATGTGCTCGGTGTTGTTCCACATGAACGTGCCGACCCGATCGCCCTCGCCGATCCCCAGGCCGCGCAGGGCATTGGCCAGCCGGGCACACTCCACACCCAGCTCGCGATAGGTCGTGGTCCGCACGCCGTCGCCGGTCCACGTCGACACCGTGGCGTCACCGTGGAACGTCGTCGCGTACCGCAGCAATGTCGCCAGCGACAGCTGTTCGTCCTGCATCGTGCTCAACATCTGAAACGCCACTCCTCACCAGTGAACGAGGTCACACTGCCGCGAGGATAGCCGAATTCGAACTCGCCGGTAGCCCCCTCGACCGAAGTCGGCCGCCCGCACAACACGCCGCGCGAACAGCGGAAACATGGGACGACCGGGTCAGGGAGCGTGCGGGCCACGGTTATCGACGGGCGATCAGGAGAAAGGGCGGCCGCAGGCGACGAACCCCACCTTCGCCGCGCGCGGCCGCCCACTGCCGATCGTCACACCCGACGCGAGCAACCGACCGGCAGACCGTCCGATGCGAGCCGAATCTTGCGACGACACCCCCTGCGGCACCGCCGAATCACCAAACCCGCACCAGGACAGGCCATTTCGAGCAATTTCCTAGTGAGAAATACTAGGGACGCCAGCGGTCGCCTGTCCAGTCGAACCGCCGAACCGGGCCCGCCGATCGTCCTGATCACCGGGACACGACCTCCCCGCGACGCACACCGGCAGATATTCCTGGAAGAAATATGGCGATACGAAACTTCTTCGCGCCGCCCGTCGGAGAGGGAACACATGCAGGACCGTGCCGAGCAGGACATCCACGACGTGATCATCGTCGGAGCCGGATTCGCCGGACTCTACGGAGTGCACCGCGCGGTTCGTTCCGGGTTGGACGTGATCGGCATCGAGGCGGCGGCGGGCGTGGGCGGCACCTGGTATTGGAACCGCTACCCCGGCGCCCGCTGCGATGTGGAGAGCATCGACTACTCCTATTCCTTCGACGAGGATCTGCAGAGCAGCTGGCGCTGGAGCGAGAAGTTCGCCGCGCAGCCGGAGATTCTCGCCTACCTCGAGCACGTGGCCGAGCGGTTCGATCTGTTGCGGCACTTCCACTTCGGGCGGACGGTGACCGCGGCGCGGTTCGACGAGGCCACCGCCACCTGGACGCTGCGCACCGACGACGGCGCCCGCCACCGTGCGCGATTCGTCGTCTTCGCCACCGGGTGCCTGTCCGCGCCGATCCGGCCGGATATCCCCGGTGTCGACACCTTCGCGGGTGAGGAGCTGTTCACCTCGCGCTGGCCCGACGCCGGAGTCTCGTTCGGGGGCAAGCGGGTCGGGGTGATCGGCACCGGCTCCTCCGGCATTCAGATCACACCGATCATCGCCCGCGAATGCGCGCAGCTGACGGTCTTCCAGCGCACCGCGAATTACAGTGTGCCGTGCCCGAATCGGCCGCTCACCGCCGACGATCAGCGGCGCATCCGCGCGGAATACGCTGCGCGACGGCGGAAGTCGGCCTACGCACCCGCCGCGACCCCGCACGAGGGACATCCGCGCCGGGCCCTGGAGTGCACCGACGACGAGCGCGTCGCCGCCATGGAGGAGCGCTGGAACGGCGGCGGCGTGCTGTTCAACAAGGTCTTCCCGGACCAGAACAGCGATCTGGCGGCCAACGACATCGTGCGCGAGTTCGCCGAGGCCAAGATCCGCGCCCGCGTCGACGATCCCCGGGTCGCCGCCGATCTGATCCCGGACGACCACCCGATCGGCACCAAGCGCATCTGCACCGATACCGGCTACTACGAGACGTTCAACCAGCCCAACGTCCGACTGGTGAACCTGCGGCGCGAGCCGATCGAGGAGATCGTCCCGGACGGGATCCGGACCGCGCAGGGCCTGGTCGAACTCGACACGCTCGTCTACGCCACGGGTTTCGACGCGATGACCGGCGCCCTGCTGCGCATCGACATCCGCGGCGCGGGCGGGGTACACATTCGGGACGCGCTCGGCGACGGGCCGGTCACCTACCTGGGATTCGGGCTGCCGGGGTTCCCGAACATGTTCAGCATCAACAGCATCGGCACGCCCTCCGTGCTCGCGAATATGGTCCTGCACTCGGAACAGCAGATCGACTGGGTCTTCGACCTGATCGAGCACACCCGGCGGACGGGCGTCGTGCGGGCCGAGGCCCGCGCCGACGCGGCCGCCCGGTGGACCGACCATCTGGGCGAGGTGGCCGCGGGCACGCTGTTCGTCCGGGCGGACTCCTGGTATCTGGGTGCCAATGTCAGCGGCAAGAAGCGGGTGTTCATGCCCTACCTGGGCGGCTTCGGCACCTATCGGCGGCACTGCGACGCCGAGCGCGACGGCGGGTACCCGGGGTTCGAGTTGCGCGCGCAATAGGCTGGTGACCTGCGCGATTACCCGGAACCCCGTGGCCGAAAATATGGATCCGCTGACCGTTGATCTCTTCGTCCCCGAGGGCGGGAACACTTAACCTCGTGGTATGACTCGCACTCCGTCCATCCTCATCATCGGTGCCGGATTCGCCGGGCTCGGCATGGCGCTGGAACTGCAGCGCGCCGGGCTGGACAATTTCACGATCCTGGAGAAGGCCGACGATCTGGGCGGCGTGTGGCGCGAGAACACCTACCCCGACGCCGCCTGCGACGTGCCCTCCCCGCTGTACTCGTGGTCGTACGAGCCGAAATCCGATTGGCCGCGGCGGTTTTCGCGGCAGGCCGATATCCACGCCTATATGCGTTCGGTGGCGGAGAAGTACGGCCTGCCCGCGAAGATCCGTTTCGGGACCGAGGTCACCGATGCGGAATTCGATGAGCGACAGGGGGTCTGGCAGGTCCGCACCCGCGACGGCGCGAGTCTGACCGCCGACATCCTGATACCCGCGGTGGGCCAGCTGTCGCGCCCGGCGATGCCGAGCATCCCGGGCATCGACACCTTCACCGGCGCCGCGTTCCACTCCGCCGAATGGGACCACAGCGTCGATCTCACCGGCAAGCGGGTCGCCTGCATCGGCACGGGAGCCAGTGCGATCCAATACATTCCGGCGATCCAGCCGAAGGTCGCGCACCTCACGCTGTTCCAGCGCTCGGCCGCGTGGGTACTGCCCAAGTTCGATACCGAGTACACCGCAACGCATCACGCGCTGTTCAAGTACTTCCCGCCCAGCCGCCTGGCCGAGCGCTTCGCCATCTGGACGTTCTTCGAGGTGATGTCGCTGGCGCTCACCGACATCCCGGCCATCAAAAAGCCGGTCATCGCGATCGCGGATCGCCATCGCGCACAACAGGTTCCGGACCCGGAGCTGCGCCGCAAGCTGACCCCCGACTACGCGGCGGGCTGCAAGCGCGGGCTGTTCTCCAACGACTACTTTCCCGCGCTCGGGCAACCCAACGTCACGGTGGAGACCACCGGCATCGAGGCGATCACCCCGACCGGCATCCGCACCGCCGACGGCGTCGAGCACGAGGTCGACGTGATCGTCTACGGCACCGGCTTCAAGGGCACCGAATTCCTGGCGCCGATGAACATCTACGGCCTCGGCGGCCGCAAGCTCGCCGACGAGTGGTCCCCCGAGGGCGCCCGCGCCTACCTGGGCATGTCGGTGCCCGGGTTCCCGAACCTGTTCATGATGTACGGCCCGAACACCAACGTCGGCGCCGGTTCGATCATCTACATGCTGGAATCGCAGGCCCGCTACATCCGCCAGGCCGTGCGGTACCTGGCCGATCGCCCCGGCCACTTCCTCGCGGCCCGCCCCGCCGCCGAGCAGTCCTGGGACGACTGGCTACAGCGGCGCCTGAAGGACACCCCCTGGAACTTCTGCTCCAGCTGGTACCGCAACGCCTCCGGCCGCATCACCAACAACTGGCCCGGCGCCACCGTCCTGTTCCGCTGGAAGACCCGCCGCTTCGACCCCACCGCCTACGACGAGGCCACCACCCCCGCCTCGCCACCCCCCAACCGCGATGCCGACGATCCCCGACCCACCGGGTAAACTCCGCCCTAGCCCGGACCCGGTCAGCACCCAAGCAACCGATCCGCCCTCGTAGCTCAGGGGATAGAGCACCGCTCTCCTAAAGCGGGTGTCGCAGGTTCGAATCCTGCCGGGGGCACGTAAAACATGGGCAACTGTTGTTGTAGTGCCACGCTGGGTGGTTGCCCGGCGTGGTGCCGGGGGTTCGGGTGTCGGCCCTGGGGGCGCACTGCCGGTGTTGTGGGCGTTCAGCGCCGTGGTGGCTTGGGTGATGCCGGGCAGTGTATCGGTGGTGATGGTGGCGTGGATGGAGACATGCCGGGTGTCGTGGTCGTAGACGACTTTGATGCCGAACGCGGCGTATAGGTCGCGTTGCAGAGCGTCGGGGGCATCGGTGAGTTTCAGTGTGAGAGTGGGTATTTCCTGGATCAGGTCGGGCTGGTGGGGTTGTTCCCGTGCGGCCCGTTCACGCAGCGTGTCGAGTTCGGCTTGTTTGGTGCGGCGGTCGTTTTCGAGATCGGCGAAGCGGTTTCGTAGGCGTTCGGCCCAGGCGTCGGCGGTCGCGTCGCTGCCGGAGACGGTCCGGTTTTCGAGTTCGTCGAGCAGGTTGTTTTGGCGGCGGGCGATGTCGGTGATGGTCTTCTCGATCGCGGCGATCTTCTGCTCGATGTCGTGGCGGTCGCTGGAGTCGTGACCACGGAGCTGGTGGCGCAGCAGTGCGGTGCGGTCGGGGCCGAACACGCGCTCGTTGAAGAATGTTTGCACGCAGTCCAGGAGCTTGTCTTCGCGCACGTACACCGCTCGGGGGTGATCCTTGTAGGCGGCGGGGTTACCGACGCGATCGAGTTGCGGCTGGCAGGTGTAGTAGGCGTGACCCTTGCGGGTTTTGCCGAACATGCGTTTCGCGCACTGCCCGTGGTGCACGTAGTACCGCAGCACGTACGTGCGGCGGGTGGCCGGGTGGGAGTTCTTGCCGCTCATCCGCGATCCCTGCCGGGCGGCGGCGAGCTGCTGCACCGCCGTCCACATCTCGCGGGTGACCAGTGGCTCGTGGGTCGGTTCGGGGGACCAGATCCATTTCTCGGGCGGGTTGAGCCGCCCGCCCTTCTTGCTGGCGCGCCGGTTCCACACCATGTACCCGGTGTATTTGGGATTGATCAGGATCTCCCGCACCGATGACGTCGTCCAGCAGCCCCTGGCCCGCTCACCGCGATTGGGGCGCGGCGGCGGGTAGCGGTCGAGGTCGTCGTTCAACCGTTCCGCGATCACCTTGTAGGCGAGGCGTTCGTCGTGCCGCCACTGATAGATCCGCACCACCGCGAGCGAGCGTTCGGGGTCCACGATCAGCCGGGATTTGGTACGTCCCTCTTCCCGTTTGGCGGCGACGGGGTGCGGCACGAAGTCGTTGAGGTAGCCGTGGCAGGCTTTGCCGATGTTCCAGCCCTGGTGAGTGTGGGTGCGGAACCCGTCCCAGGACTGTTCGAGGGTGTGCCGCAGAAACCATTCGCCCACCCCCTGTTTCATCCGGCGGACCAGGATCTGGGTGGCGCGCTTCTCGGTCAGCGCGATCGGGCCCTCGTCGGCGGCGAACAGCGGCACGCCCACGGTTTCCAGCTCGTGTTCGAGCTGGGTGGACTGATGCGTCCAGCGGGCCGCGCGTTCGATCTCCTCGACCACGACTGCCTCGAACCGGCGGTTCGGGTGGCGTGCCTCGGCCAGCAGATCGGCCAGGCCCCCGTCGCGAGGAATCGGGATGTCGAACGCCTCGTGCGCATGGCCGAACCCGCGCTGGTCGAGATCCTTGCGCGAGGACTCCACGTCGTAGAAGAACGCAACGATCACAAACTGCGACGGCAGCACTTTGCGGCAGTTGTCCAGCTGACGCGGCAACGACAGCGTCGGGTCTTGCAGATCCCGTGTCGAGGTCCGCAAGAACACCGCCACCGGTATCTGCGCGGGTTCACCGAGCGCAGCCAGGCCCATGGATTCGCTTGCGGCGCTATCGAAACCGGGCACTCTCATGCGGCGGCCTCCTCGTCACTGTCGCGGCCCGGCACGGTGCAGGGCTCCACGACCTGATCGAGATCGACCACACCCGGTTCGGGGATGGTGGCCGCCCATCGCAGCAGGGCGGCGATCGCCCGCGCCTGCGTGGCGGCGACCCGTTCGGCCTCGGCACCGTGGACGTAGCGCACCTGGAACGACACCGTCAGATCGCCGACTCGCGCGTCGGCGGCGTCCGGCGTATGGCGGGGGCGGCGCGGTCGGCGGGACCCGTCTCTGCCGTGTAGCGGCACGACCGTTCTGTCCGCAGGGTTCTCTTCCATCGACTCTCCTTTCCCTGCATCTGCCGAACCGGCACCGGACCGCAATTACGGTGCCGGTTCGGCAGACGGTTTCCGCCCCGAATTCGGAACGGAATGTTTTCTCGGGTTTCTTTTCGCGTCGCCACCGGATAACCGAGTCATCGAATATCTCGTCTTTGCGGGCTGATTCGGGTGTCGGTAAATTGCCGACGCGGACCGCCATGAACGCTCCGTGCACCCGGAAATGTCAAGCAGGTGTCTTTTGTCGGCCCGCTGCCGGACACCGGCCCCCAGGCCCGTACTGCCATCGAAAAACCGCTGCCCGATGCGTTCAGCGCGCGCCCGGGGTACCGCAATGGGCCACCGGCGGCCGGTTGTGTCCCCGTCCGGGCATGATGTGCGGGCCAGGTAACAATGGCGGCATAGATCCCGGCTCATGCGGCGTCCCGGCCGTCAATGATCGCGTCTTGATCGGGGTCGGGGTCGACGGGACCAGCGAGAGGACGCAGGGTCGGCAACGCGCTGAGATCGACATCGATATCGACGTTGCTGCTTTCCTCTTCGATGGTGGTGAGTTCGCTCGGCATGGTGGTGATCAACTGATCTTCGAAGCCGGAGGCCATGGATGCGAAGACGGCGCGATCGGTGCCGCCGACTGCGAGTAGTCCGCTTCCCCGGGCGGCAGACAACAAGAATTGCTGTTCCCCGTCGGAGAGTTTGAATGCAGCGGCGACATCATCGATGGCTTGGGGAGCTTGGCGCAGCAGAATCTGAGTGGCGGCGTTGGAGGTAATCGCCCGCCCGAGTTCGGTCGACAGCACGTCGGCGGAGTCCTGAGTAGCGACGGTGAGCCCGGCCCAGTGTTTGCGGAAGCTCTTGGCTGCCTTGTACAGGAATTCGGCTCCGGCAGGTTGTCGCATGATCAGCCATGCCTCGTCCACGGTGACCATGCGCGGCCGTCTCGTGGCTGGGTCGGACACCCGCCGCCACGTGGCGTCGAGGACCAGCAGGGTGCCGATCGTCTTGAGTTCGTCCGGAAGCTCCCGCAGCGAGAACACGATCAGCCCGGCGTCGGGTTCAGCGGTAGTGGGACCGTCCAGCAGCCCGGCGTACGCGCCCCCAGCGACGAACGGATGCAGTCCGGCGGCCAGCTCGTGCGCGGCCGGTGTTTCGAGCCGATCGAGCTGGTCGCGCAACATGGTGAGGGTGGGTGCGGGCCGGGTCCAGGTGGCGGGCTCGTCGGTGATGCCCGCGGCGGCGTAGGTGGCGGTGAGCGCGGTGTCGAGGACCGCACGTCGGGTGGGGTCCTGGTCGCCGAGCAGGACGCGGATGAGGGTGTGCAGGAACAGTTTCCGGCGAGTCAATGCGTCGGAGGGGGCGGTGCGGCGGCCGTCGGGCCGGGTCCGGATGTCGAGGTCGAACGGGTTGAGCCGGATGCCGGGTGCACCGAGGCAGATGTGGGTGCCGCCGACGGCGTCAGCGAGACGCCGGTATTCGTCCTCGGGGTCGATGATCACCTGCTCGATCCCCCGGTACAGCGACCGCAGGATCTCGGTTTTGGCCAGGTACGACTTGCCCGCGCCGCTGCGGCCGAGGATCACCGCATTGTGGTTGTGCGCCTCGGCGGCGAACCGGTCGGCGAACACCAGCCCGCCTGCGGCGTCACGCCCGTAGAGCACACCGCGCGGGCTGCTGGCGGCGATCGGGTCGGTGACCGGAAGCTGCGGGGAGTCGAACGGGAACGCGGCGGCCAGGGCGCTGGTGTCGAAGGTGCGCTCGATCCCGATCAGGTCCAGCCCGAGCGGCAATGTCGTGACCCACGATTGTGCCGCGCGGAAGGTCAGCGGGCAGGTGTCGATGAGCAGGCTCGCCGCCAGGGCCCGTACCGCGGCGACCTCGTCGGCCAGCTCGGCTTCGGAGTCGGCGTGCACGGTGAGATACACGCCGACCCGGAACAGGCGGGCCTCGGCGCGGGCCACCCGCGCCGACAGGTCGGCGGCGTCCTCGACGGCGACGTCGACTTGCGGGTCGGCGAACCGGCCCCGCCCGGTGTCGTGCAGACGGGACGACTCCAATCGCGCGAGCTGGCGGCGCAGGCGCCCGGCGGCGGTGACCGGGTCGATCGGGTCCACGTGCACGGCGACGTCGAGGCGTCCGGGGTGTGACAGCAGCGGTGTCAGCCAGCCCGAGGTGACCTCGCGCGGAAATCCGGTCACTGCGACGGTGGCGGACCAGTCCGAGCCGAGTTCGAGGTGCCGGGTCCCGATCGACAGGGACTCGGGCCCGAAACTGCGCGGGGTGTCGTGTTCGTCTACGCCGAGACCCGCAGCGTGCTCGGTGTGCTCGGTGCCGGCGGTGGTGATGATCTCGCCGGGGCCGGCGG
>NZ_JARWQD010000304.1 GCF_029869545.1 Nocardia wallacei
TATTGGTGGGTCGCGCACACTTTTTATTTGTTTTTTGGGGTTGCGCAATCTAAATTCCTCCGGCTGATGTTTTTGCGGGGGGGCGCCTAATTACTGGGGGGGGGCGCGGGGGGGGGCGCGCCCGCCACGTTCGGTGGGATCTGTCAGCTCGGCCGGATCACCGATGCGCCAGCCGTCGGCCGCCCAGCTGCGGGCGTCCGAGACCGGCGAACGCGTTCACCAGCAGTCCGGCGGCCGCGAGGCCGAGGACGGTGATGATGCCGCCCATCCAGACGTTCACCCAGACGATGGTGGTGATATCCGGTCCGACGATCCAGGGCGTGAGGATCTCCCAGGCCCCGATCGGGATCAGTACCCAGCTCGATGCGTAACCGCGGGCCGGTAGCAGGGTGAGCACCAGCCCGATGATCGCCACGCCGATGCCCAGAATCAGATTGGACACCACCAATCGCGGAGCATCGGCGAAGTCGGCGAACACCCACGGGGTGATCGCCGTGAACAGCCCGGCCAGCAGTACCAGACCGTTGACGGTCGATGCGGACGGGCCGCCGAGCTTGCCGTCGGCGGTACCGGTTCGTGGCGTCTGTGCCGCAGCTTCCTGCGGGTAGTCGGCCATAACCGCTGCCTCCTTCTTCACGAGGTTCTCCGGTGCCCGGCCACCTTGTCGGGCATTGAGGGCCTACCCGCGTCCCCGTGGGTCAATCGAATTGCGCTGCGGCGCACATCCCCCGCGTGTGTGACGGCGCGGTTGCCGGGTAGTCGCGGGGTATGACCACTACTGCACGCACACCCCAGGACCGTGCCGGGGCCCCGGTGCGGGCGATCGTGACGGGATCGGATTCGGGTATCGGCGCGGCCACCGCCACCGCCCTCGCCGGTGGTGGCGTCGACGTCGGTATCACCTACCACCGCGACGAGGCCGGTGCGCACCGCACCGCCGAGCAGGTCCGCGCCGCGGGCACCCGCGCGGCCGTGCGGCAACTGGACCTGGACGACCTGCCCACGGCCGCCGCGGTCGTCGACGAGCTGGCCGGGGAACTCGGCGGTGTCGACGTCCTGGTGAACTGCGCGGGCACGGGCAGCGCGCAACGGGCCATGGACATGGATTTCGACACCTGGCGCCATGTGCTGTCGGTCGACCTGGACGGCGCCTTTCTCTGCGCGCAACGCGCCGCCCGGCACATGATCGAAGCGGGCGCGGGCGGCCGGATCATCAATATCACCAGCGTGCACGAGCACACGCCCCGTGTCGGCGCCGCGCCCTACTGTGCCGCCAAGGCGGGACTGGGCGCGCTGACCAAGGTGCTCGCGCTGGAGCTCGCCGAGTACGACATCACCGTGAATTCCGTTGCCCCGGGCGAGATCTCGACCCCTATGACCGGTCAGGAGGGCGTCGATCCGCGCACCGAACCCCGGCCCGGCTTCCCGCTGGGCCGTCCCGGCGACGCGCGCGAGGTCGCGGCGGTGGTGGCCTTCCTTGCCACCCCGGCCGCCGGGTACGTCACCGGCGCGTCCTATGTCGTCGACGGCGGCATGCTGCTCATGGGCCCGCAGGCCGGGGAACGACTCACCGACGACCGCTGGAGGCGGGTGTGATCCGATGGAACTGCTGCTGATACTGCTGGTGATACCCGTGCTCGTGGTGATCGCCCTGCTGCGGCGTAGGCGCCCGAAAGCCGACGCGCGCGAGCAGGACCAGATCACGGGCAACGAGGGCAGCCGCAAGGCCGATATCTGAGCGCCGCTCAATGCCCCCGGCGGCGCACCGCGTCGCGGAGGCGGTCGGCGACCCCCAGCGCCGGAGCGAGGACGCCGCGCGCCAGTGGAGTGCGCCGCGCGCTCGGATGCGGGCGGGTCGGCGCCAGCCGTTCCGCGTCCAGCACCGAACGCGCCAGCTCCGTCCGGATCTCGGCGGGCAGAGCCAGGAACTGCGGATACTCCTGCTGCTCCTCCTGCGCGCAGTGCAACAGGGCCGCACCGGCGAAATCGCTGAAGTCCATATCGAACCGCGGATCCTCGGCGCCGCGCGCATACAGCGCCGCCAGATCGTGTTCGAGCCCGTTCTCCTGCAGCATCAGCTGGTCCACGACATCATCGGGAACACCGTGCCCACGCGCGGCCGGATGTACCACCTGATGCTCGGAGAACTCGTGGGCGGCGAAGGTCCGGACCAGATCGTCGAACCGGGTGCGCCGGTCACCCGTGCCGAGCCGAATCCGGTCCAGCAGCCGTTTGATCTGTGCGTGCCGTGTCGTCAGCAGCCCGACGATATCGGATTCGATCTCTGGATACATTGCCTCTCAACAGCTTTCACCTCGTGGGACTACAGCTGTGCGGCTACCCGCGTCCGGCCCGCGCAAACGCGGCCCCCGGCCCCGCCGCCCAGGATTAACCGGGGTGTCACCGGGTAGGTCCCCAGCATGGTCCAGACGATCGACCAGCTGTTGCAGACCCTCACCCGGGTCGCGAACACCCTGCTCGACAGCGGCGTGCCCTTCGCGGTCGCCGGGGGCTGCGCCGTCTACGCCCGTGGTGGCCCGGCGTCGGACCACGACGTGGACATCTTCGTCAAGCCCGCCGACGTCGACCGCGCCCGCCGGTCGCTCGATGCCGCCGGGCTGCGCCTGGGTGACCCGGCCGAGGACTGGCTCACCAAGGCCTATGACGGCGACACCCTGGTGGACCTCATCTTCCGGCCCAACTACCGCGCGGTCACCGACGAACTGCTGGGCCGCGCGAGCTGGATGCGGGTCGGACCGACGGCCGCCCCGGTGGTCAGCGGCACCGACCTGATGGTCGACAAGCTCATGGTGCTCGACCCGCACCGGCTGGATTTCACCGGCCTGCTGCGCATCGCGCGGGACCTGCGGGAACAGGTGGACTGGCCGCGGGTGCGGGCCGAGACCGCCGTGTCGCCGTACGCGCGGGCATTCCTGGGCCTGGTCGACGACCTCGGCATCAGCAACCAAGGAGGCATGATGACCGACGAGCCCGACAGCGACATGCTGCCGCAGTATCTGGTGGCCAATCTCCGCCGCGCCTTCGCCGAGGATCCGCGCACCGCCGAACTGGGTGTGCACGTGACGATCCGCGGCGATGTCGTGGTGCTCAGCGGCGAGGTGGCCAGCGCGCAGTGCCGCGAGCAGCTGCAGGACGTGGTCCGCGAACACGTCCCGAAACTTCGCGTGCACAACGATGTTCGGGTCGCCAGTAACGCCGCGCCGACCGACCGCGAACAGCTGGACTGACGTCAGGAGGCTCGACATGCGTATCGCCGCCGTCGGGGACATCCACTTCGGCCCCGAGTCGGCCGGGACACTGCGACCGGCCCTGGAGGAACTTCCCGGCCGTGCCGATGTGCTGCTGCTCGCGGGCGATCTCACCCGGCACGGCACCGTCGCCGAGGCACGCGCCGTGGCCACCGAATTCGAGGATCTACCGGTGCCCGTGATCGCGGTGCTGGGCAATCACGACCATCACAGCGATGCGCAGCACGAGGTCGCCGCGCTGCTCACCGAGCACGGCCTCACCGTGCTCGAGGGCGCCGCCGCCACGGTGACCGTCGACGGCCACACCCTCGGCGTGGCCGGGACCAAGGGCTTCGGCGGCGGCTTCGCGGGCAAGTGCGCCAGCGTTTTCGGGGAGCGGGTGATGCGCGAGTTCGCCTCGCACACAGTGGATCTGGCGCAATCGCTGCGGGCGGCGCTGGCGAGCCTGGACACCGATGTGACGGTGGCGCTCACGCACTACTCCCCCGTCAGCGACACCCTGCACGGCGAACCGCGCGAAATCTATCCGTTCCTCGGCTCGTACCTGCTCGGTGAGGCGATCGACGACTGCGCGGTGGACCTGGCCGTACACGGGCACGCGCACGCGGGAACCGAGAGCGGCACCACCCCCGGCGGGATCCGGGTCCGCAACGTCGCCCAGCCGGTCATCCATGCGGCGTTCGCGGTGTACGAGCTGGGCGCGGAACCGGCGGACGACACCGCTTCGTCCGGCGCTTCATCGACGAAAAGGACTGCGTGACATGGGATATGACGTGATCGTGGTGGGCGCCGGGTCCGCCGGTGGTGTGCTGGCCGAGCGCCTGTCCGCGAATCCCGATCGTGAGGTACTGCTGCTCGAGGCGGGCCCCGACTTCGGTTCGGCCGCACGGGATCTCCCGATCGAACTCACCGACATCACCGATCTCACCGAGACTCCGTACGACTGGGGGTACATCAGCGAACCGGGCGCGGACGGCGCGCGCATACCGCTCGCGGCGGGCCGCGTGGTGGGCGGCAGTTCGGCGACCAACAACGCCATGGCACTGCGCGGGCAGCCCGCCGACTACGACGCCTGGGCCGCGCAGGACGATCCGGGCCTCGCCTTCGCCGATCTGCTGCCCTTTTTCCGCAGCGTGGAGCGCGATCTGGACTTCTCCGGCGAATGGCACGGCGACCGGGGGCCGATACCGATCTCCCGCCCCGGCGCGGACGAGTGGACGTCGCTGCAGCGGGCCTTCGTCGCGGCCTGCGCCGAGGCCGGATATGCCGCGATCGACGACCACAACGCACCCGGGGCGACCGGTGTCGGGCCGATGCCGTTCAACCAGGTCGACGGCGTGCGCCAGTCCACCGCGCTGACCTACCTCGCGGCCTCCCGGCAGCGTCCCAACCTCACCGTCCGCGGCGGAGTGCGCGTGGAGCGGATCCTGCTGGACGGCAACCGCGCCGTCGGCGTCCGGACGGCCGAATCGCGGGAGACCGTTCACGCCGACCTCGTCGTGCTGGCGGCCGGGGCGTACGGATCGCCACTGCTGTTGCTGCGCTCCGGAATAGGCCCGGCTGACGAACTGACCGCCGACGGCCTCGAGGCGCGGATCGATCTCCCCGGCGTCGGACGGAATCTCCAGGACCACCCCCTGCTCCGGTTGCCCTTCGCCGCCGCCGTCTCCGACGGAACGCCCCCGCTGCAGAACCTGCTCACCTGCGCGGTGGACGGCCCGGATCCCGAGCTGCAGATCTTCCCCGCCGGACCCGACGTGGTCGGCGGTGAATCGTTGTGCCACATGGTGATCGGGCTTGTCGCGCCGCACACCCGGGGCACGGTGCGGCTGCGCGGCGGGCGGCCCGCGATCTCACCGCGCCTGCTCGAACACCCCGACGACGCACGCCGCATGGCGACCGGTGTCCGGCTCGCGCAGCGGATCGCCGCGACCGCACCGCTGGCACGGCTGCTGACACCGACCAGGATCGATACCGACCTCGACGCGATGGTCCGCGCGGAGAGTGCCTCCTACCAGCACCCGGTCGGCACCTGCCGGATGGGCCCCGACACCGACCCCACCGCCGTGACCAGCACCCTCGGGGCCCGGCCCCGCGCCCCGGGGGGGGCCGGGGGGGGGCCGGGGGCCCAGGCGCGGCGACCCCCCCCCCCCCCCCCCCCCCCCCCCCCC
>NZ_JARWQD010000305.1 GCF_029869545.1 Nocardia wallacei
CCCCGCCCGGGGGGGGGGGGCGCCCCGGGGGGGGGGGGGCCCCCCCCCCCCCCCCCGCGGGGGGGGGGCCCCCCGGGCCCCCCCCCCCCCGGGGGGGGGGGGGCCCCCGCGCCCGGGAACCGCCGGGAGACTGGGTCAGCGCACGTAGGAAAGTACGCTCATCATTCCGGCCTCGCCGTGATACACGTTGTGGCAGTGAACCATCCACTGGCCCGGATTGTTCGCTTCGACGTCGACCTCAACGGTCTGCATCGGCAGGACGATCGAGGTGTCCTTGCGTGGACCGGTATCGGCGGCGTTGACGACCTGGAAGGTGTGGCCGTGCAGGTGCATCGGGTGGAACATCGTTGTCTTGTTGACGAACCGCAGCCTAACCCGTTGTCCCTCAGTCACATCCAGCGGCGCGTGGCTGGGGAATGCCGTGCCGTTGAAGGTCCAGATGTAGTTGTTCATGTCATGTTCGAGGGTGAGGTCCAGCGTCGAGTCCAGGGAGCGTTTCGGCAATCGCACCGATTCGGTTGCGGTTAGTTTGTCGGCGGACAACGGTGGAATCGACAGCTCGGCCGGCCGGACGCCGGCGAGCGGCGCAGTACCGGCGCCGGCCCGGATGAGCGCAAATCCCTGTCCTGCTTTGACTTCCGCGGAGGCGACGACCGGGAAGACGCCATCACCGAGGTCGACGATGGCGTCGTAGCGTTCGCCCATGCCGATCAGCAGGCTCGCGGTGGTTACCGGTTGCACGGGATAGCCGTCGGTGTGGGTGACACGAAGCTGGTGCCCGCCGACGGCGACACGGAAAGCGGTGTCGGAGGCGGCGTTGATGATGCGCATCCGCTGGCCGGGTTTTGCGTCGAAGGTGACCGGGTCGGTGCCGATGCGTCCGTTGATCAGGTAGTACGGGTAGTCCGTGATGTCTCCGGCGTCGGAGCCCAGCGGGGCATTGGGATCGGTCGGCATCGTCATGGCAGATGAGCCGCCCATGTTCATGCCGCTCATGCCTCCGTGGTCCATGCCGCTCATTCCGCCCGTGGTCGTGCCACCCATGTTCATTCTCGCCATGCCCTTGTCTCGCAGCTGCTGCAGCTCCTTGTCGGGGTCACGGCCGTTGACGCCGTCGAGCCAATCATCGAGCACCACAACGGCTTCCACGTCGTAGTCCGTGCCGTCGGCCGGGTCTTCCACAATGAGCGGGGCGTAAAGCCCGCGGTCGAGCTGGACCCCGACGTGCGGGTGGAAGAAGTAGGTACCGGCATCGGGCACGGCGAACTCATATCCGAAGGTGCCGCCGGGCGCGACGGCGGCCTGGGTGAGGTCGGGCATCCCGTCCATGTCGTTGCGCAGCGCGAGACCGTGCCAGTGGATCGTGGTGGGGGCGGGCAGGCCGTTCGTGAGGTCGGCACGCAGCACCTGTCCTGGTTTGATGCGGATCTCCTGCCCGGGCAGCTTGCCGTCGTAGGTCCAGGTCTGCACCTGAACACCGCCGAGATCGACGGTGGCCGGGGCGGGCCGCAGGGACACCTGCCGAACCTGAGCATTTGCGGCTCGACGGGCGCTCTCAGCAGCTCGGACGGGATCGGAGTCGGCTTGGACGAGTGTGCGCGAGTTCGACGAATCCGTCGAACAGGCGGCGAGAACGGCGGCCGCGGCGGCGCCGGTACCGAGGGCGAGGAACCCTCGCCGAGTCATCGGGGCCGGATGGGGGAACGGGCTGGTCGACATGGGGTCTCCTGGATCATGAACGGACTGAACGGCTGCGTAGGCAGTCGGATGCAGCGGTCGAACGACCCCGGGCACGGACCTGTGGACCGGTCGGCCCAGGGCAGTGAGGTAGCCAGCCAGTCGGCCGGAGCGCCTTGGCGTACCATCGTGCCCGCACCAACTGCTGTTGCCAGGGGAAGGCCGCACAGTTGTGACGTGTCCACCGATCACCGCCGACGATGCGTGAGACGTCGAGGATAACCGCGGTCGCGACGAGGCGGCCGAGACGATCAGATCCGCAGTATCGACAAGTCCGCCAACGAGGGAACAGTCCAGGGCGGAGGTCGTTGCCTGGTCGCCCGCAAAATTCCGAGAGGAGGTCGATGGCCGTCGCCACGGGCCCAGTCCAGGCGGCCCAGTAGCACGAGGCCGATGGCCAGCGCTACAGCCGACAGGACGAAGACGCAGGGATGCATCCCCGCGTGGGCAAGAGCCTGGTCGATGTCGCCGACCGAAGCGGTGTCGTGGTGCTCGTCGAGTGCAGTCGTCGCGATGGCGGAATGCTCGGGCATGGTGTGGTGCGAACCGGCGCCGAGGCAGAATACGCCGGCATGCATGGCGACAACACCCAGCAACAGCGCCAAGACCCCGACCATCCGGACGAGCCCGGAGGCGCGATGTGAGGGGTGCTGGACGGCCACACCGCCATCATATCGACGCGGTGTCCAGCGGCCCGCCGTGGTCCTCGCCGAGGAACCGTCGAGCTGACGACAGATGTGAGCGGCGGAGTCCCAGATACCAGGCTTCTGCGCCGGCAATGCCTGTGCGTCCGGTGATTCGACACGACATGGGGTCAAGCGTGTGCTGCGTTGGCGATGTTCGAAAACTCGCAACGGTTCGGCAACGCTGGAGCAATGAACCGGCAACGACCAGATGATGTAGTTGCCGCAGTCACCCTCACCGGGTGGGTTCTTCGTCGCACCACCTCGCGTGATACATCGCTTCGGCGTGGTGGTGACACTCGGTATCGGTGGCCTCTTGCCCGACGACTCGCGGAGGTTGCTGTGCAGGTGTTATCACAAGCGTATTCACCCATGGCGCAGCCGGACTGCGCCCACGATCCGTCCGGGTTCGATGATCTCACCCACGCCCGGTACGTCCTGATCACCCATGACGGACATGGCGGCTGCCTGCCCTATGTGGCCGCGACCGCCTACTGCGGCGGCTTGGCCGAGGACCTGTGATGTTCGAATCCTGCTACACCCCAGTCGATATCGCCCACCGGATGCGGATCCGCTACGGATTCCCCGTCGAACTCGTCGGCTGCCGCCCGAGCGTGGTCTGCGGGTTCGGAATCGGCGCGATCGACATGCCCGCTGGTCTCGGGCACCGCGTCCACGTCCTGCTGCGCTCGGAACCGTCGCTGCCGGTCATCGCCGACTCCCGCGACGCGGTCTGGACATTCCTGGTGGACGTGTCGCGGCCGTGGTTTCCGCTGGGCTCGCACCGGCGGCCGCTAGCCGAACACGGGGTCGCGCTGCGCCGCCGCGGCCAGCGGGTGCTGCTGCCGCTGTCCGACGTCGGCCACGGATGGCGATGGGCCAGCCAACCCACCCCCGGATTGTTGCGGCTCCCCTCGCGCGCCACAGTGCTCGACGCGGCCGATCTGGCCATCGACATGACCGCCGGGCCCCGCTACCCACCCCGTCCGCCGGCAACCAGGACACACTAGGAGGTCGCTTCTCGGCCTGCCGACAGCGCACGGCCCGATCGCTGGTGAAAGCAGCGCTGATCTCGCCACTGACCCGAGCCTCTCATCCGCGTCGGGACCCAGACGGCGAGTGCGCGTTGGATTTCGCGGGCGATGTCGTAGAGGGTCAGCGCTGCCCACCGGCTTTTGGAGCGGTCAGTCGCAGGGTCGTGAGGAATAGGTGGGCGACGGTGACGAGGGCGGGGCGTGCTGGTGCCAGCCGAGCCGTGACCGGCCCTTGAAGTGGTCCGGGCCGAGGGCTACCTCAGTTCGTGGTAGTCGTGTTCGATGCGCCAGCGGATCTTGGCCAGGCGTACGAGTTCGGCGATGGGCGGCGGGCAGGGTGCCGACATCGGCCGCGATAATGGTGTGGTTGGCGGGGGACTCGGATGCCGGCGAATCAGGACCTCATCGCGGTGTCGGGGGTTGGCGGGGCCGGTTTGGGTGCCGTGCCGCCAGGTGACCTCGATCAGGGCGTTGGTTCCGGCGGCGGTGACTACGGCGTGGCAGTTGGTGGGCGCGCCGGGGGTAGCGGGGTCGACCCCGTCGCGTGGGTGGGTCGCCGGGATCGTGCGCGGTGAGGGTGCGCGGCTCGACTGCGATCTCGTCCCCGGCTGGCGCGCACTACGCACGGAGTCGTGGGCGGTGTCTCCCGGAGCGTCGTCTCCGGCGTTGAGCGAGGTCATGAAGTCCGTGCCAGGCCTACGCCCCGGGCCCCGATCGCCTACCCGGACGCCCCCGGGTGAACCGTATTGCGGTGCGCCGATGGCGATGTAGGTGTCCATCGACTCGTGCCCGTAGAGCGCCCGGCAGATAATAGCGACCGCTGACCGCACGCAGGCTGTGCGCGACCAGGAGAGATCGGCACACCGGGGGCGCGGGCGCGGCGGAATTCATTGCATCCGCGATATTTTCGGCATCGGCGGCCATGGGCAAGCCCTTCAGACCGAGCACGATCGGCAGATTGCCGGCCCGCAGCACGGTGGCCATCGGCTGGTAGGGCAGCGCGCCGATGGCCTGCCCCGGGGCAGGTCGTACGGGCGCTGGTAGGGCTCGACTGCCCGGCCGGAGGCCAGCGACCTGCACTTATCCACCCGCGAATGCCTATGGCACACCTAATGCCTACCGATGTCCGCCCGAGGTCTACGTGCCTACGCTGCAGCCGCCTCGGGCAATTCGCACCGTATCGGAGCCATAGTTGACAGTGCCACGTTCATCGAATCGTTCTGCCGCCGAACCGGTTTCGCACCACGGTTCGCCGGTCCAGCTGGACCGGGAGCGAGTGCCGCTGTACGCGCCCGAATTCGCCACCGATCCGCACGCGGCGTACCGGTCCATGCGCGCCCGATACGGTTCGCTGGTGCCGGTCGAGCTGGCGCCGGGCGTACCGGCCACCCTGGTCATCGGCTACCGCACCGCCATCCGGATTCTCCACGACCCCGAGCATTTCCCCGCCGATCCGCGGGGCTGGGAACGCAGCGTCCCGGCCGACTGCCCGGTGCTGCCGGTCTTGCAGTGGCGGCCGAATGCCCTGCGCAGCACCGGCAACGAGCACGCTCGCTACCGCCGCGTCAATACCGACGGCATCGACGCGGTGGATCTGCACGCGCTGCATGCCACGGTCGAGCGGATCGCCGGGGAGCTGATCGCGGATTTCGAGGCCGCAGGGTCGGCGGATCTGGTGGCGCAGTACGCGTTTCCGCTCGCGTTCGCGGTCATCAACGCGATGCTGGGCTGCCCGCCGGAGATCGGCGCGCGGATCGCCGCCGCCACGGTCGCGGTGTTCGACGGCGACGATGCCGAACAGGGCAACCAGTTGCTGGCTGCGGCCGTGCTGGAACTGGTCGAGATGAAACGGCGCGAGCCGGGCGACGACATCACCTCGCGGTTGCTGGCCCATCCCGCCGCGCTCGACGACGCGGAGGTGATCCACCAGATCGTCGTACTGTACGGCGCGGGCATCGAACCGCTGCAGAATCTGATCGGGAACGCGCTGCGGCTCATCCTGATCGACGACCGGTTCGCCGGTCATGTGATCGGCGGCAGCCTGTGCACCCGGGACGCTCTGGACGAGGTGCTGTTCGACGATCCCCCGATGGCGAACTTCTCGGTCACCTATCCGCGCCAGCCGATCCTGATCGAGGACAACTGGTTGCCCGCGCACCAGCCGGTCGTCGTCAGCCTGGCCGGATGCAATAACGACCCGCTGGTCAGCGCGGGCGACCACACCGGGAACCGGTCGCATCTGGCGTGGGGCGCAGGCCCGCACGCCTGTCCTGCCCGCTCGGCGGCGTATCTGATCGCGCAGGACGCGGTCGACCAACTGCTGGACGCGCTGCCCGACCTCGCGCTGGCGATCCCGGCCACCGAATTGGCTTGGCGGCCGGGTCCTTTCCATCGGGCCCTGACCGCGCTGCCGGTAGTCTTCCCGCCGACGCGGCCGCCGGTGTAGGTCAGGTCCCGGCGGCCAGTTCGGTCATGTTCGCCGGGCGGGCGAAGGTGTCGGCGAAGACGTCGGCCAGCCGGGAATCGTGGGCCGCCGCCAGCATCAGATCCTGCACCGGGGCCGGCGGGTTCAGCACGGTCGCCGTCCAGCGCGCGGCGGGGTAGGCGATTTCGGTCAGCCACGGCTCGGCTGCCGCGATCATCCAGTCCCGATCGAAAGGACCGTCCGGATGCTCCAGGATCGCCTCGCCGTACCGGAGCCCGCAGTGCACGGCGCTGTTGGCGCCCTGCGCGCCGCCCGGGTCCATGCGGCACACCACGTCACCGCCGCCCAGCACGGCGGCGCCCGACGGCAGCGTGCCCACCGGGCAGCGCACCGCGGGGGTGACCGCGCCGACCAGCGTGGCCCCGGCGTCGGTCAGTTCCGCGTCGCGGTACCGGTCCGCGAGGGCGGACGGCAGATGCCGGTCCAGCAGCCGCTGGGCCAGCCGCAGCCGCTCACCGGGATCGCCGACCCCCCCGAACACATCCAGTTCACCGCCGGGCCGCGCCTCGAAAAGCACCATCTCGCAACGGCGTTCGGCACCCGGCCGTCCGGTCAGACCGGGATAGGAGATGATCTCGCCCGTCCCTGGCAGCGTCACATAGGTACCCAGCTCGTCCGGGTCGGGCACGACACCGTCGAGGTACAGCGCCGCCAGCTGCCGCTGCGGACCCACCGGTGCGTCCCAGGCCGGGGCCGCCGGGAAGCAGGCGGCCAGTTCGCGATTCGCGCGGGTGACCACCGTGAGGTCGTAATCGGCGGTGTCACGGTCGATTTCGGCGATGGCCGGCGTGGCGATCGCCAGCTGCCCACCGCCATCCGCGAACGTCCGCAACCAGCGGCCGAAGACCGTGCGCTGGTCGACGCTGCGCGCCGGTCGGGTGAATCGCCCGGACCACTGCACCGCCACCGCGCGATCGACCACCATGGTGAACCGGATGCCGGCGATCTGCGGCGCGGTGGAACGCCAGAAGTCCAGTCCCGCAGCCGATTCCAGGTCCAGCGTCGGCGGGAACTTGACCTGTGTGCTGGTGACCGAACCGGACAGGATCGCCTCGCTGTCGCGGTCGGTGACGACGGTGACCTCCGCGCCACCGGCCAGCAGCCGATGCGCCAGTGGCAGTCCGCACTCACCCGCGCCCAGTACCCGTATACGCCTCATATCGGTTTCCTCTCGAGACCATTGCCCAACGCCATCGCCCCGGCCCCCGGCCTGCCGAACGGCGACGACTCTGGCCCACCAGAGCCCGTCCTGCCGAACGCCGCCCTGCACAGGTCACCCGACCGCAAGCTGCACACCGCCGCTCACTCAGGTCCACTCGGCCCGACCCCGCCGAACGCCCTCGCCCTGTCAGATCCGCCCGACCCCACCTGCCCAACGCGGCCGTCCACTCAGGTCCACAGTCGCCTGCACGGCAGCGGCGGCAAATTGTCACGCAGGTCGGAATCGATCGTCACCCGCGCACCAGCCTTGGTGACGGCGGCGGAGAACCGGGCGGCGACCGCCCGATCGTCCTGGTAGTCGAAAACGATCGGCGGACTGTCGAACCGCACCCGGATATGACACGAGTCCGGGCCGGTGCCGCCCGGATGCGGCGTTCCGGCAACCACTGCACGTATCTCACTGTTCGGCGTCGAGCTTCGGGGCCGCCGCGGGTCGGCGACTCATGCATAGTGGCCCAGCGGCGCGCCCGGGACATCGGTAGATCCGGCACGGGCACGTAGGTAGGTATCCACTCCCATACTAAGGCCCGTTCTGTCGGCGGTACCGCGCGGTCGCCTACTAAAGTGGCTGGATATGCCACCGCACCGTCCGCACCGGGTGGGAACTCCGCCGACCGCCGCACCCGAATTCATCGGCCGCGAGCGCGAACTGGAACGGATCGCGACGCTGTTACTGGGTCCCGCGCGCCTGATCACCGTGATCGGCGCGGGCGGCATCGGCAAGACGCGCCTGGTGGTCGAGGCGGCGCAGCGCTTCCACAAGGCCCGCAGCATCCCCGTGCACTGGGTCCGCCTGGCCCGCCTGCCGCGCGGCGCCGACACCGCGACCGTCGAGGACGAGGTCGCCCGGTCGGTCGTCGATACCGATTTCTCGGGCCGGTCGGCATGGCAGGCGCTGATCGACACGCTGGGCCGCACCCACGGCGTCGGCCGGGCCGCCCAGACCGTGCTGATCCTGGACAACTGCGAGCACCTGCTCGCCGAGGTGGGCGCGGTGATCACCGAACTACTCGACACCGTGCCGCGGCTCACGATCGTGGCCACCAGCCGCGAACCCATCGGTTGGGTGGACGAACAGCTGGTCGCGATTCCGCCGCTCACCCGCCGGCAGGCGGTCACTCTGTTCCGCCGGCGCGCCGCGCTGACCGGTCACATCCTCGACGAGACACAGGACGCCGAGGTCGAGCAGATCTGCGCGCACCTGCACAACTACCCGCTGCACGTCCGCCTCGCCGCCGCGCGGCTGCGCCGCCAGTCGCTGTCGATGATCCTCGGCGACCTCACCGGCGCGGCGAGCGATCGCCGGTTGCGCTGGTCGGCAGTCGCCCGGACCGGCACCGACGAGCGGCACCACGGAATCGCCGATGTCATCGCCTGGTCGTACGACCTGTGCGGCGCGAAGGAACGGTTGCTGTTCGAACGGCTGTCGGTGTTCGCCGCGGGCTACGACAACAATCCCGACGACGGCCCGGCCCTCGACGTGGGCGCCGATCTGGACGCGATCGAGGCGATCTGCTCCGGTCCCGACGGCACCGGTGCGGAGCTGGACCGCGAGGAGATCGAGGGCCTGCTGGAACGCCTCGCCGATCAATCGCTGGTCTCGACCCACTTGGCCGCGGACGCGGTGCGATATTCCCTGCTGGAAAGCTTCCGGGTGTTCGCGCAACAGCGGCTGGCGCACCGCGCCGACGACGAACCGCGGCGACTGGCGGACCGGCACCGCCGCTACTACCGCGACCGGGTCACCGACGCCGCGGTGAGCTGGTTCAGCGACCGCGAGCACACGCTGCTCGCCTGGGCCCGCGCGGCCTGGGACAACCTGCTGCTCGCCGTCGAGGGCAGCCTGGCCACGCCCGGCGAGGCGGTGGTCGGCATGCAGATCGTCGCGGGGATGGTCGGACTGCGCGTGCCGTTCTTCAAGGGTTCGCTGCGGGAGTCGCGCCGGTTGGCCGAGCGCACGCTGGCGGCCGCGCGCGGTCCCGGACCGCAAGGGGCGGATCTGCAGGTGTCGGTGATGGCGTCGATCGCCTTCCTCAGCCTGTGCCAGGGCCTGTCCGGCGAGGCCGAGCAGATGCTCGAGCGCTGTGTCGCGGCCTGCGTGCCGGACCCGGACCGGGCGGCGGCCTGGCGAGCGGATCCGGTAACCGACGCCGGACTGCCCGCGCCGGTGGAATTCGCCTCCGGGTGCGCCCTGATGCTGGCGCACCTCGACGTCCGCGCCCTGACCGTGCTCGCGCGGGCACGCGAGAAGTTCACCGCGGCAAACGATTTCGGTAGCGCCACGATGGCCGAAATGTTCGAGGCGCTCGCCGCTGCCTTCCTCGGCACGCCCGCGCAGGCGCTCGAGATCACCGGCCGTCACCTGGACGCCGCGACCCGCTCCGGCGCGGAGTGGGCGCAGTCCTGGGCCGAACTCGCCTGGGCCATAGCCGAAACCGCACACGGCGATCCGCACGAGGCGTTGACGCGCGGCCGGACCACCCTCGCGCGCCAGGTCGAGATGCGCGACTCCTGGGGCACGGTGTGGGCGGTACACATTCGTGCCTGGACCCTGGCGCGCCTGCTCACCACGAACCGGCGGACCGATTCGCAGCGAGCCGTCGACCGGGCGATCGAGATCGCGAGACTGCTCGGCGGGGCCGCGGCGCTGCGCTACGAACTCGGCGTCGACATCGCGCACCTCGGCCCGTTCGCCAGCGAGACCGATCGCGCCGCCGAACTCACCCGGAAAGTACTGGGGCAGCAGGACTTCGACGCCGCGTGGGACGAGGGCGCCGCGCTGCGGCCGCCGCTGATCGAGGTGCCGCGGCTGGCGCTGGGCGACCTGACGCTGCGACGACTCCCGGCCGATCGATCGGCGCGCCGGGAACGCCCCACTCCCTGGCAGCTGCTCACCGACGCCGAACGGGATGTCGCGGTGCTGGCGGCGGCGGGCTGGTCGAACACCGCGATCGCGACCCGGCGCGGCAGTTCCTACCGCACCGTCGACGCGCAGATGGCGGCTGTGCTGCACAAACTGATGATCCGCTCTCGCGACGACATCCTCCCGCTGGTCCCGGCCGAGCATCGCGGCCGGGTCGAGCGCGAACGCGAACGCGAACCGCGCGGCACCCGTCCCGGCGGGCGCGGCAGCGCATGAGCCGGAACGTCACCGTCCCCGTTCCCACCGCCGAATTCGTCGGGCGCCGAGCCGGATTCGATCACAGCGTCACGCTGCTGCTCGGCCCGGTGCGGCTGATCACCCTGACCGGGCTCGGCGGGTCCGGGAAGACCCAGCTGGCGGTGCAGATGGCCCGCGCTACGGCAAGGTTAGGGCGGCGCCGGTCAATTGGGCACGGCCGGCGCGAGTACCGAAAGGCGGCGGCGTCGCCGTGGTGATGGACGAGATCGCGCATTCCGTGGCCAGTTCCGATCGCCGTCCTCGGTGAGCGGCGGCAGCCGGATGTTATGAACCGGGAGATATCGCGCAGCGTGATCTGTGGTTTCCGGATGTGCGGATTCCGTTGGGGCGGGGCAATCGCGGTCGTTTCCGGTGCTGGTGATGACGTTGGGGTTCTCCCGGTTCATGGCGGCGCGGATGTTGCCGTCACGCCAGGCAACATACTGGATCCTTTGGGACGTCAGGTGATTCGAGCACTCAGCAAGCGTCTTCACGGCCCGCTCACGCAGCTCGTCCGGGACTTCTCTCCTCGGCACGACGTCATACAGGATTGTGTGTGATGTGTATCACAGATGATGTTTCGAAGGTGCCTGACAAGTGTCAACACGCCTACGCACGATGTTGTCCGGGTGTCTGCCGCTGCGACTGTAGGTGACACACGTAGCGTGACTGATCATTTGTTGACAAATGCGTGCTGATTGACTGCAATGTCAGTGAGCAACGGTCATACTCGAGTTGGGCGTTGGGCGAAGTTTCATCGACAGGGAGATCTGACCATGAACAAGGCTCCGGACCCGGTCGGCGGATCGCCCGACCCCGATTTGGAGGATTGGGTGCGCTCGTTCGACCCTCTCGAATCCGGCTCGTCCGAATTGCCGCCCCACCATCCCAGCTGTCTTGGCTGCGGGCCAGCGAACCCGCACGGGCATCATCTCGCGGTCCGGCGTCGCGGACACGGCGTCGTCGCCCACCACCTTTTCGACCAGCGTCATGTCGGCGCGCCAGGGATCGCGCACGGCGGCGCGGTGGCGACCGTAATCGACGACCTGTTCGGCTTCCTGCTCTACACGGTCGGCGAACTCGCTGTCACACGCCGTCTCGACCTCGACTATCTCGCCCCGGTTCTGCTCGACACTCCCTACACCCTGCATGCCGATGTGCGGTCGCGGGATGGCCGGAAATTGAATCTCGCGGCCAGGATGGAGCATGCGGACGGGTGCTCGGTCGCCAGAGCGACCGCGCTGTTCATCGTTGTCGATCCCGAACACTTCCTGCAGTCGCAGGCGAACGCTCGGCGGCAGGCATGACTACACCAACCGAGAGGGAACTGCTCCTCGACGTCTTGCTCACCGATCATGGCTCAGCCGGGCCCTATGAGGCTTTTCGGCGCTTGCGCGAGACGCAACCCGTGTTTGTCTCACGATCGGGAGTGCTGGTGTTGAGTCGCTACGACGACTGCACAGCCGCCCTCCGCGACCGTCGCCTCGGCAAGGCCGACGAGTCGCTGGGCTTCGGCTTGTCCGAGATTCCTGAAGATTTGCAGCATCAGGCCATGCATCGATTCCGGCGCACCATGCTGTTCCGCAACCCGCCCGACCACAATCGGCTGCGTCGGTTGGTCGCTGACGTGTTCACCCCCCGGCACATCGATGAGCTGCGCAGCCGCATCGTTGCGCAGATCCATCACCTGCTCGATGGCATCGGGGAACAAGGCTTCGCCGATATCATCACCGATCTCGCGCTGCCGCTGCCCGTGAATGTGATAGGCGATCTTCTCGGGGTGCCGGTGCCCGATCGAGCAGTAGCCGCGCCCCTGGTACGTTCGCTGCTCGCCTCACTCGAACCCAGCGCCGACGTTGCGGCGCTGACCGCGGCCTGTGAAGCAGAAGACCAACTCGCCACATATTTTACGGACCTCTTGGCGGTCAAGCGCGCCCACCCTGCTGATGACCTGCTCAGCCGACTCGCCGTCGCGCACGGCGACGACGTCTTGGACGACGACGAATGCGTCGGCACGGCGATTCTGTTGTTCGCGGCAGGGTTCGAAACCACCACAAACCTGATCGGCAACGGCGTTGCCGCACTACTCGACCATCCCGACCAGATGGACCTCCTGCGTGCCAGGCCCGACCTGGCGAGCAGTGCCGTCGAAGAATTGTTGCGTTATGACTCGCCGGTCCAGACCAACGGGCGCACGGTGCTCGAGCCGACACGGCTGGCGGGAGTCGACCTGCACCCTGGGCAGGTTGTACTGACCCTGCTCGGGGCGGCCAATCGAGACCCGGATCGATTCTGTGACCCCGATCGGCTCGACATCACCCGAACCGGGATCCCGCCGTTATCGTTTGGCGCCGGCATTCACTTCTGCCTCGGCGCGCCGCTGGCCCGGCTCGAAGGAGCCATACTGTTCCCGCTCCTCATGGCGCGTTTTCCCGGCCTCAGGCTCGCCGAACAGCCTCGCTGGCGTACGGGGTTGTCTTTCCGCGGGCTGTCGACTCTGAAGGTGGTTACCGGATGCTAGTCCTGCCCTACCCCCACCAGAAGGGCGGCCATTGCGGGTCGGGTGCGTTGCGCGATCTTATGACCTGGGCAGGGCTCGGCTGGGGTGATCGGCTCAGCGAAGGGCTCGTGTTCACCCTCGGCGGTGCGCTCGATTTCGCGTACCTGCGCACAGATGCGCTGAAGCCTCCGATCTACCTGGTGGGGCGTGGCGCCGATTTGGAGGTCGACCTGTTGCGGCGCCTCGGTGCGAAGACCCAGCTCCGCCAGACCGACGACCCCAGTCTTGGTTGGAAATGGGTGACGACCGAACTGGACTCAAGGCGGCCCGTCATGGTCTGGGCTGACATCGCAGAACTCCCATACCTGCGGGTACGACTGCGCATGAGCCGCCACGACATCGTAATTGTTGGCTACGACGACAAGACCCGCGTGGCATATGTTGTCGACAACGACCGCGATGAGATACAGACGGTGCCCTATGACGCGCTGGCACGGGCCCGCTCCTCCACCGGATTCCCAACACCGACACGTCACGCCACGTACATAGTCGATTGGCCTTCCGCCGCGCCCGACCTCCCGTCCATGGCTGCCGCGGCACTCGAACAATCGGCGGCAACACTGCGACACGGGGGGCCGAGTGCTATCGCGGCACCGCCCGTGGACAGTGTGTCCGGCACCGGACTCGAAGGCGTTCGCGAGTTTGCTCGCGATGTCACGCGTTGGCCTGGCATCTTCAGCGACTCAGACCTTGAGACCGTGCTCAGGGCACTCGCCGCCTTCATCGAAAAGGCGGGCACTGGAGGTGGACTGTTTCGACGCCTTACCGCTCAGGGGTGCGTCGATCTTGCCCATCATACTCGTAACTCGCATGTCGCCGCGGCCGCCGAGGCTGCACGTCTGGCCGCGGAGTCATGGACGAAGGTCGCTTACATCGCTGCATCTGATGAGATCCCATCGCGGCGAGCGGTCCGGGTAGCTCGGGAGGCGGCCGTGCTACCAGAGTTGGAGGAAGCGCTGGCTGATCTCCTCGGCACCGCCGCCAACTCATTCTGAACCACCTGTCTGGATTTCAGGTATATCGCGCTACTCGATCGGCGACAGGGTAGCGCCCCTCTGGGAGTCATGAGGGTGCAGGCATTCGTGCCAACGGCTGAGTTGCATCTTCGATACGGGCATCGGACAGATAGGCTGAGGTTCCGCTGAGCCGGAGAGCGGATTATCTGGTTCCGGCTGAAACCTGTTGATGGTAGCTGACCTCGTACGGCCGTAATGGCAATGGATGCCCATACAATTGGTTGAGCGAGGAGAGCACGGATGACAGCGGTTGTGTGCGGGATCGACTCACCACGACGTGGCAGTCGTTGATCACATCGGCGAAGGTGATCGCCTGCGAGCGGATCCCGAACACAGCCGGGGGATTGACCAGGTTGTTGAAGAATCCTCGCGAACACGACCCCGCCGATCTGCCGTTGCCGATCGTGGCTTTGCTGACGGAATCGGGCGGAGTATCCGGACGAATTCCGGCCGACCTCTTGCGGTTTTCGGCCAGGCTGTCCGCACGAATCTCAGCGGGGATGGTAGCCGACCGGGCCACGGCGACGCATCCGCGCCGCCGGGTCCGACTTCCGTGGTGGCTGGATCGCCCTGCAATACAATGGCGTCGATTGTCGTGCGCAAGGGCAAGGAGCACTGCGTTGCCAGTCGTGGGACCACCGACTGTAGCGCAGAGGTGGAACAGGTTCCCAACGCTTCTCGTTGATCGCCAGGCGCGTCCCGAGCAACCGGAATGCGGCATTACCGCGCGAGGGAAGACATTGTCTGCCAACGATTCTGAGTCTATGACAGCCGGCTTTTCCGCAGCTACTGGAGCCTGGTACAGCCGGGGCGGGCACGGTTGTGGCGGAGTCAGTCGATTCCGCGGAGACCTTGCTGCAGGCGGGTGGCGGTGGTGCGGAGATGGTCGAGGACGTCGGGGTCGGCGTCGAGGGTGTAGTCGGCGTCGAGCCCGGTCAGCGTGGTGGTGATCCGGAGTAGGGAGTTTCCGGACAGGTCGAGGGTGCAGGTGTGCGCGTCGGCGGATGTGACGCGCCCGAATACGTCGACGCCGAGGTAGGCGCGGACGGTCTCGGCGGCCGCCGCGACGGTCGCGACGGCCCGGTATCGTGTCGGGGCGCGGGCGATGCGTGTGGTGACGAAGGTGATGGGGTTGGCGGCGGGCAGCGGTCGCGGCCGGAAGCGATGGCGGGTGGGGGCGGGTTCGGTGATGCGGTCGACGCGGAATATCCGCCACTCGTCGCGGTGCTGGTCGTAGGCGATGAGGTACCACAGGCCCACCGCGGTGACGAGGTGGTGTGGTTCGGCACGGCGGCGGGCGGGGACATCGTCGCGGCCGGTGTAGTCGAAGGTGAGGATTTCGCGGTCACGGCAGGCTTCCGACACTGTGGTCAGGGTCCGCGCATCGACCGGGGCACCCGCCGGTGGATTCGGCACGCTGAGGACCTGTTGCAGGGCGTTCACGCGGGGCCGCAGCCGGGTGGGCAGCACGCGTTCGAGTTTGGCCAGGGCCGTCACCGCGGTCTCGGCGATACCGGTCATGCCCGAGACCACGGTGCGTAACGCTACGGCGACCGCGACGACTTCGTCGTCGTCGAGCAGCAGCGGCGGCATCCCCGTACTGGATGCCAGGCGGTAGCCGCCGGTGTGCCGCGGTTCGGAGACGATGGAATAGCCCAGGCTCCGCAGCCGCTCGACATCGCGGCGCAGCGTGCGCACAGTGATTCCGAGCCTGTCCGCCAAATCGGCTCCCGACCAGGTGCGCCGGTGCTGCAGCAGTGCCAGCAACCGCAGCGAACGAGTGGGCATGTCCTTGGTCACAGCGTTCAGTATCCTGACTTTGAGGACGTCTACTGTCCTCGACTACCTCTAGCTTGGCGTATCAGCAGCAAATAGCGACGGACCGCAGAGAGATAGAGGTGAGATGTCATGGTGGTGAAACCCATTCCCGACGGCTATCCCCGGGTGAGCCCTTTCGTGGTGGCGACTCCGGCCGCCGAGGCCATCGCCTATTACAAGGATGTGTTCGGCGCGGTCGAGCGGTTGGTCGTGCGGACCCCGGACGGACAGATCAACCATTCGGAATTGCAGATCGGTGATTCGGTGGTGTTCGTGGTCGACGAGAACGCCGACTGGAAGATGCGCGACCCGAAACACGTCGGCGGCACCCCGGTGCCGATCCATGTGTGGGTCGAGGACCCCGACGCGGTATTCACCCGCGCCATCGACGCCGGCGCGAGCCAGGTGTATCCGCCCAGCGACATGTATCAGGGCGACCGCGGAGCGGCGTTCACCGACCCCTTCGGGCACACCTGGTGGGTCGCCGCACGCCAGCACGAATTCAGCGCCCAGGAGATGGATCATGCCATCGCCGAGGCGATCGGCAAGCCCTGACCCGCAGGCACCCTCGTACCACTGGAAAGGATTGTGCTCATGACCGATTGGCGACACCCGGGCTACCAGATGGTGATTCCGTGGATGTGTGCCACACCGACCGCCGAGGCGATCGACTGGTACCACGACGTGCTCGGCGCCACCGAACGCACCCGCATCGAGATGGGTGGCCGGATCATCCACTCCGAGCAGATGATCGGCGACAACGTCATCATCGTCAGCGACGAGATCCCCGACATGGGCATCCTCAGCCCGAAAACCACCGGCGGCTCCCCGGTCACCGTGTGGGTGCAGGTCCCAGACTCCGACGCCGTCTACCAGAAAGCCCTCGACGCCGGCGCCACCGCGAGCCTCCCGCTCACCGACATGCCCTACGGCGACCGGTCCGGCGCGTTCGCCTGCCCGTTCGGCCACCACTGGTACGTGGCCACCCACATCGAAGACGTGGCACCGGAAGAAATCCAACGCCGCATGGCCGCACACGGCTGATGCTCGCACTGGGCTGGGTGGCGGAGTTCATCCTCCGCCCACCCAGATGCTCGGGACGTCAGCAGCTTCCTCGGCATCCCGGAACGCGGCGGGGTGCTCACGTGCACGACTGCGCACTTGATGTCGCGGTTGGCTGCAGTGGCAGGTAGCCTCCAGCTGTGTCTGTGCGAGGTGTAGGCCGGAACGCGGTCGTAGCGGTGATTGCGCGAATGACGGTGCCGCTGGCAGCCCTGTTCGGCGCGCTGGCGATCGCGGCGGGTCCGGCCGGGGCGCATGTGGCGTTGTCGGGTAGTGATCCGGCTGACGGCGCCCGGATCGAGGTCCTGCCTGCGCGGGTGTCACTGACATTCAACGAGGAGATCCAGCCGAGCTTTGCCGTGTTAACCGTCGTCGCTCCCGATGGCGCGCATCTCGAGCAGGGCGGACCAGCCCCCGAGGGCCGCACCCTGTCCACGACGATCGACGCGGCAGGTGCCGCGGGCCGGTACACGGTCGCGTTCCGGGTCATCTCGGCCGACGGTCACCCGATCCAGGGCACCTACAATTTCGAACTCACCCGCTCGGCGACCGGTGCGCCATCGCCGGAGCCGTCGGGCGCGGCCGCGGTGCCTCCGGCGCATGACCACACCAGCGGCTCGGGGGATTCCGGCGGCCTGCCCTTGTGGGTGATTGCGGCGGGTCTGGTGATCGTGCTGGCGGGTGGTGGATTCGCCGTCGTGTATCTCACCGGCAGGTACGGCCGCCATTGACCAACAGGTCAGGCGTGGGGTGGTTCGCCGGTGACGATGTGGTCGGCGAGGTTGAGGCCTTCGCGGACGAGGCGGGCGAGGTGGCCGTCGCGGATGCGGTAGATGACGTGGCGGCCGTCGCGGCGGGTGTCGACCATGCCGGTGAAGCGTAGTTTGGCCAGGTGCTGGCTGACGGCGGTGCGGGAGGCGCCGCAGGCTTCGGTAAGGGCGGTGACGTCGGTTTCGGCGTTGGCGAGCAGCCAGAGGATGTGCAGGCGGGTCGGGTCCGACAGCATGCGGAAGGCGCTGGTGGCGGCGTCGAGGCGCGGCTGGTCGGGGGCGACCGGGTGTTGCAGGCTCGCTGCCGGCTCCCGGGCTGCGGGGCTGTCCGCGCTGGTCATCGTTCACCGACTTTCCGCCGCCACCGGCTCGACTCCCGACGAGAGATCGACCGGACACACGCGTGCGGCGGTCGTGGCGGCCAGTGTAGCGATCGCGGTGAGGATGATCGCGGCGGTGAGTTGCCCGGCGGCGGCGCCGACCCAGCCCGCGATCGGGTAGGTCAGCAAGAAACAGGCGTGCGACAGCGAGAACTGCGCGGTGAACACCGCGGTACGGGTGTCGGCGTCGGACTGGGCCCGCAGTAGACGCGCCGAGGGAGTGTTGATCAGGGAGGTGCCCGCGCCCAGCACGATCCACGCCACCACCAGCACCACCCAGCCCGGCGCGGGTGCCGGGGTGAGCGCGGCGAGAACCGCGGCGGCGAGCAGCCCGACCGAGGTCAGCGTGGCCCCGGTCAGCATCACCCGCCGGTCGGGCAACCGGCGCAGCAGCCGCGGCATCGACACCGCGACCAGCATCGATCCGCCGCCGTAGCAGCCCAGCGCCACCGCCACCGCCGACGCGGGCCCGTGCAGCAGATCCCGCACATACACCACCGTGTTCACCACCACCAGGGCCGTGGCGGCACCGACGGCCAGGTTCATCGCGAGCAGCCCGCGCAACACCGGCCGCGCAAGCATCAGCCGCGCCCCGCGAGTGATCCGTACCGCGAGCGGCACAGAGCGGTCGGCGGGCACCAGCCGCGGCAGCCGGGTGCCGACAACCATGATCGCGGAGACGACGAATCCGGCGGCGGTGCCGACGAACAACAGGTTGTAACTCATCACCGTCAGCAGCGCGGCGGCCAGCACCGGGCTCAGTAGCGACTCCAGGTCGTAGGCCAGCCGCGACAGCGACAGGCCCCGGGTGTAATCCTGCTCGTCGGGCAGCACAGACGGAATCACCGTCTGGAACGCCGGGGTGAAGGTCGCCGACGCCGCCTGCAACACGAAGATCAGCACATAGATCTGCCACACCTGCGTGACCAACGGCAGCGACACCGCGACCACCACCCGAATCACGTCCGCCGACACCAGCAGCACCCGCCGCGGCACCCGATCGGTGAGCGCCGAGATCACCGGAGCGACAAAGACATACGCGACCATCTTGATCGCCAGCGCCGTCCCCAGCACCGCCCCCGCGTCGCTGCCCGCCAGGTCGTAGGCCAACAGCCCCAACGCCACCGTCAGCAACCCCGTCCCCACCAGCGCCACCACCTGCGCGGTGAACAACCGCCGGAACCGCGGATACCGCAACACCTCGAACATCGACGACGCCTCCCGGCCACGAACCGGCACCACGGACCACCACACCATACGACAACATGTGCGCAGATGCGAACATGAGGGCGTGACGTCCGTTCCGCCCCTTTGCGCAGGTCGGTTCAGCCGGTCAGATAGGTCAGGGTGGCCTCGGCAACGAGGGTCTCGGTGCGGGCGGGGTCGGGGGCGGTGGTGCGCCGGAAGTTCTGCGAGGCCACCAGCGACAGCAGCCACCACGCCGCCGCTTCGGGGTCCAGGTCCGCTCGTAGTTCCCCGGCGGTGCGGCCGTGGTCGAGCAGGCGCGCGAGCGCGGCGGCCATCCGCTGGGTGGTCTCGCGGGCGGCGGTGTCGATCTCTTCTTCCCCGGTCACGGTCGCGGCCTCGGCGAACAACGCCCCGAGCGAACCGCGAGCGTGCACCTGCTCGAGATGGGCGGGGGCCAGCAGCCGTGCCAGCACCTCGCGCAGCGGCACCGGGTGCGCGGCGAGCTGGTCGAGGAAACCGCAGGCGTGATCGCCCGCCCGGCGCAGCACGGCGGCGAACAGGGCCGCCTTGGTGCGGAAGTGCTGGAAGATCACCGGCTCGCTCACCCCGACCCGCCGCGCCACCACCGCGGTCTTCCCCCGCTCGTAACCGAGATCGGCGAACACCTCGGTCGCCGCGGCCAGGATCGATTCCCGCCGCTGCGCCGCAGGCATCCGCGTCCGCCCCCGAGTTGCCGGAGGCGCGGAACTGTGCTGGTCGGTCACGTCCGCATCGTACCCACCCCTTGCCCTCATAACTTAGTCGGCACTAACATAACCCTTGTTGTTAGTGGCGACTAAGTTATGAGGTTCCGTGATGGTCTTCAGCCATACATTCCACGCGCACGCACAGCAGGACGCGCCGGGCGCGGTCGGGCACGCCAGGGCATACGAGGTCCTCGGGGCGGTGGCGTTCGGGACGCGCCGAAGCCGGGCGTACGGCCAGCTGGCCCGGCTCGCGGGGATCGGGCCCGGTGATCGGGTGCTCGATGTCGGGTGCGGTCCGGGGTATCTGACCGCGCTCGCCGCCGCAGCGGCGGCTCCGGGCGGTCGGGCCGACGGCATCGATCCGTCGGACTCGATGATCGACCACGCCCAGCGCCGACGCGCGAGCGGGACGTGCGCATTCCGGCACGGCAAGGCCGAGGACCTCGAGCTGCCCGACGGTTCGGTCGATGTGGTGGTGTCCAGCCTGGTGATTCACCATGTGCCCGAAGAACTCCGCGGCCAGGCGGTGGCGGAGATGTTCCGGGTCCTGACGCCCGGTGGGCGCCTGATGATCGCCGACTTCCGCCCGCTCGGCCGCCACCTCGTCGGCGCCCTCGCCGGGGAAACCATGCGCGACAACCCAGTGCACCGCATCGCGCCGATGGTGCGAGCCGCCGGCTTCATCGGCGTGACCGAAGGTACCGTACGCCCGTTCCTGCACTATGTGCGCGCCGGTAAGCCGGGTGGCGACGCATGAGCGCATCCCGAACCTCGTCTGCGGTGCGCCTAGGCGTGGTCGTGCTCGCCGCCGTCGGCATCGCCGCCCACACCGGACTCTGGCTCCATGCCGGGCTGACTCTGATCCTCGTCGGCATCGCGATACACCTCACGGGAGGGCTGGCAGCACGTCGGTGGTGGCAACGCCGCCACGATCACAGCGAAGCACAGGCCCACCGCAGATTCCGCGGTCACGCCCCTCCCACGCGCCCGCCAGTATGACTTCGAGAACGGGGGCCGAAGCTGTCCCTGGTGAGCGACGACAGGTAGCAGGCGCAGGAGGACATCGTCGACGGTGATCAGGCCCGACCAGCGCACCGGTGTTTGGCGTCGATGACGAGCTGCGGCTGGGCGGCATCGCCGTCGTGCTGCGTCTGTCGCGCAGCACGTCCCGTCGCTGACCGGCCACCGCCCGCCGTGCGGTACGGACTGCGGCCGCGATCAGCAGCTGCTGGCGCGTTCGAGTTGGAAGACGAGGTAGTGCGTCTTACCTGGCATCGAAGTCGCGAGGAAATCGCCGAGGAGGGTGAATCCGCGCCGGGTGAAGAAGTCGACGGCGTACTGTTCGGACATCATGCTGGTGACATATCCGGCCCCGGATTCGTGCCAGCGGCACAGCGTGACCTCATCGAGCGCGCGTTCGGTCAGGACATCGAAGACCACGGCACCGCCCGGTGCGGTGACCCGGGCGATCTCGGCGAGGTAGCCGCACGCGTCGAGAATCTTCAGACCGTTGAGCACCTTGTGCGAATGCACCAGATCCACCGACCCATCCGCTGTCGCGGCCAAGGTGCGGCCGTCTGCGGGATGCGCGGTGACCGGGTAGGTGGCGACCAGCCATTCCCGCCACGCGGTGGCGGTCTCGTAGATCTCATAGGCTTGTGGTGAGCACGCGGCGAGCACCTTCTCGAGGTAGCGTCCCGAGCCGGGACCGATCTCGCACACCCGCGAGATCGGCCGGTCGAACACGCCGAGCGCAGCCATCCGGTCGATGGTGTCCTGCGTGGATCCCGGGACATTGAACTCGCGATCGATGTACTCACCCACCGCCAAACCCGCCGCTTTCGCGCCCACCTGGGTCCGTTCGAAGGGGATGTAATCGGCGAAGTCGTCGACCGGCCTGACCACCTCGAACCCTATCGGTCGCAGCATCGCGTTGACCCGGCCGAGCGCCCGTTTGCGCAACCTGACCCTCGGCACCACACACCCCGTTCTCGACCACATCCCGCCGCGTCTCGGCTCGACACCAACGACGACTGTGCGGACCAGCGTAAGCCGGGAACCAGTTGCGCCGCAGGCATACCCGCTCCCGATCAGGTTGTCAGCGGGTGGGGGATTCCTGTCATCGCGGACAGCGCCTCGGCGACTTCTTGGACGTTGGCACGGATATAGGTGATGGTTTGTCCGGTGCGACTGTCTGGTTCGGTATGGCCGGCGTAGGCGCGGGCGACTGCGTAGCTGAAGTTGCGTTCGACCCAAGTCAGAGTTGTATGGCGGAGCCAGTGTGTACTGACCTGCTGGCGCCGGACCCATTCGAGGTGAGTGCCGATTCGGTTCCACAGAGAGTCGTAGCGGCGACGGGTGACGGGTCGTCCGTCACGCTGGCGGAACAGCGGTTCGGTTTCGGCGGGAGTCTGACCGTGTCGTTCTCCGATGTGATGCAGCATGGCCTGCATGAGCGGGCGCGAGACGGGTTGCCACCGGACCGTTTCGCCTTTCTCGCGTAGAAAGACGAGGCACTGCTCGGGGTCGAGGTCCATTGGCCGTAGGGCGAGGGCTGCGGCGCGTCGACAGGCGGTTTCGATGTGTAATCGAAGCAGCATGGCGTCCAGGCACGGATCGTTGCCCGTTGTCGCCGCGATGTCCACGATCTCGGCGAGTTGGCGGTTCGGTATCGCGCGTCTGGTGCTGGCCAGCCTGCGAGGTTTGGCCACCTTTTGGGCTGGGTTGTCGGCGGGCCGAATGAGTCGGTCTTCTTCGGCGTGCCGGTAGAGATACCGGGCGGCGGCGATGAGACTCTCGGCGGCGCTACGTCCGCCGCGGGAGTTGCGACGGACGACTGCCTGCTGTTTGGTTCGTTCGGCGAGTTGCCGCAGCTCGGTAGGGGTCGGCTCGGTAATGACGCGCTGGCTCCATGCCTGTTCGATGCGCCGTAGATACGGGCCGTAGACGCGGAGTGTGCTCGGCGGCATCGTGGCGATGATCGCCGGTATGTAGGCACTGAAGGTCGGGACGTTGACAGGCGGAGTGGCCTCGACGAGTTGCTGCGGTGTGAGTCCGAGTTTCGCAAGCAACAGCCTGGCGGCCTCGATCTCGGTGGCGGTTGTCATCGGGCACCACCCATCGCTTGCTCGTGCAGCGGTGACAACGTCTGCTCAATAAGCCGAATCGGATAAACAAGAGCAAGCTTGCGGTGCACTGACGCTGCGACTAATACTCGCTCACCCGGTTCGATCAGGCAGCGATGACGGCAACCTGCTGGTAGAAGCAGATGCCCTCGACCTGTTAGCCGACAGTCGCCGCGCGGGTCCTCCCTGATGACGATGGTTCGTCCGGCGACCTCGATCGCCAATCTCGACTCGGGTCCCCAATTCAAGACCCCGACCGGCCTGCGGTCACTGAGACGGCCGTTGAGGCCGACCGACGCGACGTTGTAGTGGAATTGATCAGTTTGGGCGTCGACGTCGCCGATTAGCTCCGGCATCGGAAGTTGTGTAGGCAGATCGGAATCAGCCTGAACCGTGGATTGGCTGGCGGACCAGGTCAGTGGTAAGGCGGTGCCTTTCGGGTCGCTACTCATTCGCTGTCCTGTTCGGGTGGAGCCTTTTGCCCGCGACCCATTCGTCGACGTCGGCTTCGTCAAAGAGCAGAGGAGAATTTTGGGCGTCGCCCGCTTTCCAGGCCCGGTCGTAGAGTTCGTGGCCTTTGACACGAAGGTGGCGGATACGATCCGGGCTATGTCCGGTACGGGCCGAGACTTGGTGGATTCGGAGAATTCTTCGGCCCGGTCCACCGGGTCGGTGTTGTGTGGGTTCCATTGTGTCGGCCTGTTCACGGAAGGTCGGCCTGTGCGGCGAGGGCTTGCGCCTTATCGGCGAACCAGAGCGCTAGTTCCTCGGCGTCGTACTGGTCCGTGCCGTTGTGGAACTCGGCGAGCAACGTGACGATGACAAAAGCTGGGCGTATTTGTTCCTCGGGATCCTGGATCATTGTGATGAGGCGGGTCACGGCCTCGAAATCTCGGCGCGCTGCGTGAGCGAGCGCGGACATGGCAATCTGTTGCTCGCGAATCGAAGGCGGGTATTGCTGAATCTGCGCCATGGGAAACACCTCATAAGGGCATCCGGCGGGCACGGCTAGCGAGACGAGACCATCAGCCGGTGGACCGCCGGAGTAGCAGGTCGAACCGATCCACGACAGCGAGCTGTGCCGCGGTCAAGAGAATCGGAAGCCGTCGCACGAGGGCAGTGATGCGTTTCCTGTTGACGGCGCTACATCCGGATCCGCTGCCAGCGATCACCGGGAAACCCCTTGGAGGGGCGCATAGACAATTTTAGAACAGCTAAATTGAGCGCGCAACTATTTGGTTAACGGCGGCGAGACAAGACGCACCGATCGGACGGGGACTGCCTGTTGCAGACAACGCCACCGGCGCCATCTCGTCGCGCCGCCGACAGAGGATTGGAGGTTGAGGCTGTGGGACGGTCATGTTCCCGGCACGCCTGGCACGAGGACGACGAGGGCCTGCGGTCGGCGGGCTTCGGGAAGCGCGATCCACTCGGCGTGGACTGGAATCCACGTGTTCGAGTGTGCGAAGCGAATTCGCAGATCCGCAGTGGCGGTGGTTGCGCCACGGTGCAGCTGGGCGCAGCATCGAGCGATATCGGCTGTGCCGTCGGTATCGATCTCCGGGTTCTGATAGGCCCAAGGCTCGAGAGTCCCTGGACTGAGGCAGATCCAGCGATTGATCAGGCCGGTGCCGAGGTCGATGCGGGCGATTGCGTTGGTCGATGATGTCGGGTAGCCGGCAAGCGTGACCGAGTCGACGTGCGGCGGTGGCGGTGGCTGCATGGTCGTGATGTCGTGGACTATGGCGCGCACACGGCGGTTGCCGGACTCGAAATGGACACGGGCCACGATGCGCAGATGGCGGCGGATCATGCTGAATCGGCCTGGAGTAGTTACCGTTCCGACCCATCGATCGACTGTTGACGCACGATCGAACAGATCGAGGAATCCGAGAAAGTCGTCGAATCCGTCGATGTGGCTGAGGAGATCCGGCAATGTGTAGTGCGGCCGGGATAGCGGTGCCGGAATCCCCAGTTGTCGCTCCAATGCCGTATTGAGTTCGGCCACACCGGTTGCGGCGTCCCATTCGACTGTGCCGACGGGTCCCCGCTGGGGCGGCTTCTGGGACGCCGTGCCAGCCCATAGTTGCACGGCAAGAACCGCGCCCGACGGACCTACGGCAGGAACGACGTGGACCGCCAACGGATGGGTGCCTGGAATGTCGCGGTACTGACGTTTCCGCGTGGCCAGGCATTGATGCACGAGCGCGGAGATCGCCGCCGATGCCCGCCTGCTCTGCGCGATCCGTGTACGGTCGAGCTTCCCAAGGGATTTGAGTTTGTCACCCTCAGCGACCACAACAGTCTCGCCACTGTCGGCCAATGTCTCGGCGAGAGCCCAACCCAGCAGGTCAGGCTGGGGTATGGCGTCGAGAGAAGGTGCCGCGGAGTTCTGGCTCGCGGCTGCCGGACGTCGGCGTGGCAGTCCTGCCGGTGATGGGCAGCGCTCGGCAGCCCTGGCGCGGTCAGGTTGGTTTTCGTGGGTCCCGGGCAGCGGCCTGTCGCGGACGACGCGACTCGGAAGATGCCGGGCGGGTTCAGGATTGGTGTCAGAGTGCGGGTCGATGGTCATCGCGGGCTCCTTTGTCCGATCGGCGTGTTGGAGCCGGTGGTGAGTGGGAGGATGCAGCGACTCCGTGGGATGCGACCGGCGTCGACGACGACCGCGAACCACGATCGTGTCGTCGAGCAGATCGGTCGGCCTGGCAGCCGATAGCTGTCCCGGCCATCGACCGTTCGGCGGCTACATCCGGAGTCGCCTCCAGCTGATGCCGGGAAGGGGTGCATGACAACGCCTTTCGAGTCGAACGACACAAACGGGTGTTGGTGTTCGGACCTCGAAAGGCGCGGTCGGCGAACCGAGGCCCGAAGGCGCACCGCTCCCAGGCAGCGATGGGAGAGCGATGGCCGTGCACTGGAACAAGCCAGTACCGGTGGGGAACTCGGCGCCGGAAACCTCGGATCGCCGGAGGTCTTTCGTTGTACTGTTACTACGCGAAAATCTGGTACTTATGTATCGTTATTGGTGATTCAGTTTTCTATCCAGAAGTCGATGGATGCTTGCGGGCGTGAGTAATTCATCAGTGGTGAGCTGGTGGCATGCAGCCTCGTCCAGGGGTTCTGGTCGGCGAACCGGATCCGCATTGTGATGGTGGTGGGCTTGCCGGCGGCGAGGTCGGCGACCGCTGTCATGATCGCGGGCAGGTCGTCGGGGTGTAGTTGCGGGTTGCGGTGCCGCCACAAGGCCAGGCGGGGGTCGTTGGGGCAGGCGAAGGAATGTATGAGGGTCGTGCGCAGGTCCATCAGCGCTGAGCCGTGTCCTCGGGTGGCGCGCGCCGAGAGGTGTTCGGTCAGAGGGTCTCGGTCCGGAGCCGCAACCAGCCCCGTGAGATCGGCGATCACCGCCCGCACAATCGGCACGCCCTGCGGGCCGATGACGGAGCGGGCGGCCATCCATAGGTGATACCTCGCCAGCGTGACAGGGTCGACGACTACGAGGTTTTCGCACCATCGCGAGGCTGGCTCGAACGGGTCGAACAGGGCGATCAGATCCAGCCGCTTATCCAGCCACACAACATGTTCCAGCAACGCCGGAAGCGTCCAGGACGTGTTACAGCGAAACATCGCGGACGCTGGGCCGTCAGGTGTGCCGAACCAGGCCAGCCGCTCAGCGTCGAACTCGACCGGAATCAGCGGCATTCGCGGACGGTGACCTTCGGGCTGCTCCGCTTCCATCCGTACGGCGTGGACGGCACCGCCTGGCCCCATCAGCGGGTAGCAGCGGACCGGCACGTGTTGACCTCCGATGGGCAGGTGTGTGGTCATCGCGCGGCCTTCGCGAACCGCGCGGTGCACCAGGGCGAGTCCCTGTTCCGCGAATCGCGGCGCCACAGAGGGCTCGTTGGTCTCGCGCAGAGTACGGAACATGCGATGGAATCTGTGTGGGCCTGCCGAGTCGGCGATCACCGTGGGTTCGGATTTGCTGCCGGCGAGACACTCGGCAATGAACCCGAATCCAGTGCGCGCACCAGGTGCGTTGCCCGATGCATGTGGCCATCCCGAGCCGAGCGGGCCGATCGCGGCCTGCTGGGCTGAGTTCACACCGTCGGCACGTAGGGCCTTGGCAGGACGGGCATGCGGTCCGATGCTCCCCGCCGATGCCGTTGCCAGTGCGACTTCGACGGCATCATCCGAATGCTCTCGTAGTGGTTCGCCCATGGCGCTTCCCTCGCTTTGCTCTCGGTGACGAGGCGGCGACCACGAGTGCCGCTTCGGCATAAGGTACGTCACTACACAGTAGGCAGCTTCTAGGTTGTTTTCAAGAAGAAAAAATCTAAGAATTTGATGTCCTTGCATCTGAGAAGTCAGATACGGACACCTTCGGGAAGTTTTAAGGTAGTATTTGCAGCATGGCAGCCCATGACGAGTTCTTCGCTCTGGTTGTGCGCGACCGGCGCAAGCAGCGAGGCCTGTCGATGCAGGAGGTCCGCGAAGCTGGTGGGCCCGCGGTGCCGACACAGGTCCAGGCCGAGCGGTGTGAGCTGCCGGAGAACGTGCGTCCCAGCACTTTCCGCAAGTACGACACCGCGCTCGGCTGGGAACCCGGATCGGCGCGCGTCGCCTACTATGAAGGCCGCCGGCCCGTGCCCACCGAAGACGACCGCCATCCCTTCGAGTCCGGCGCAACCAGCGTCACGCTCGATCTCGAGCAGTTGCTCCCCCTGCTGGAGGCGCAGCGGATGCTGCATACCGCGGCGGTCGCCGAGTTGCCAAACGCTATATCCTGCCTCGACCAGGCCGTCAGCGGCATTATCGGCCCGTTCGTCACCGACATACTTGAACGCAACCGCGGCGACCGGGTTCACCCGGTGGTCGAGATCGCCTTCGGTGAGGCGCTGGCCGTCCCGGTCTCCCGTGATGACCCGAATGCGGTCGAACGGCTGTACCGGCGCTGGCTGATCGGTCGCAGTGACGAACTGGATGCCGAGACTGAGCAGGAATTCGAACAGCGGTACCGATCGCGAGCGAGCCAATGACACCTGTGAGTGGGTCGCCGGGCTGGCTCATCCGCCGACGGCTGCGGGCTTGCGAGTGATCGACAGCCGGTGCGGTACCCGAGAGTGATCGTGTGGGATGCTGGTAACACGGTCCGGCTCGATACCAACGATCAGACACTGCGGGGTGTTTGGATTGAGCGCTTCCCACGAGAACGCCGGAACATCTGCCCGGCAGGCTGCTGTTCACGAAGCCGCCGCACCGTACTCGGTAGCGTTTCTTACGATCTACGACATCTGGGTCATCCGGCTCAGCAATCGATACGGGTGGCGATGCGACGCAAATACGATGCTCGAGCCCTACCGTCACAACATCGGGCATCGGCACCTTGAGGTCGGTCCCGGCTCCGGCTGGTATTTGGCACATGCCGACTTTTCGGATGGGCCAGCCCAGATCACCCTGATGGACCTCAATCCCACACCGCTGGCCTTCACCGCGCGGCGCCTTCGTAAGGCCGGACACGCCGTGGATGAGGTTGTGGGCAGCGTTCTCGATCCGGTGCCTGCTGCGGCGGGAACCGGTTATGACTCGATAGGTATCAACTTCGTGATGCACTGCATCCCAGGCAATTTCACCGAAAAAGGTGTCGCCTTCCAGCACCTGTCGAGGGTGCTCACCGCCGAAGGGGTGTTGTTCGGGTCCACGATCCTCGGCCGGGGGCGCACACCACGGACCTTGTTCGGGCGATTCCTCACCACCGCGTACAGCCGCGCGGGCGCGTTCAACAACAGCGACGACGACCGTGACGACCTCGAAACCGCGCTCACCACCGTCTTCGAAGAACACACGCTCACCGATGTAGGCGACGTCACCTTGTTCACCGGCCGCCGACCTCGCCAACTAACCTGATCCTGCATTCGGCTTACAGTGTCGGCCCGATTGGCTTGAACTGGCTGGAAGAACGACTCGACCTCATTGACGGGTGACCTCGCCGGCAGCGATGCGGCGTGCCCGAGGCCAAACCCTCGCCAGGTCGAGAAGTTGCTGGAGGTCGGCGGTGAGGTCTCGCGCGGCGAGGCGAACAGTGTGCGGAGTTGTGCTGGCCGGTCGCGGGGTGCGGCCTGCTTGTTTGGCATCGATAGCTCGGGCGATGCTTACCGCATACGGCAGGACGCCCCCCGGTGCAACCGGATCGATGTCGGGCTCGGGACTGTAGCGCCTGAGATGGAGCAGACTGTCGCGGATCTCGATGATCATCCGGTGCAGTCGCGTCGCGGGCGCGATTTCGCGCCGGTCGTCGAGGGGGTCCAGGACGATCTCCGGGACGCTGGCGGTGAGATCTCGCCAGACGGGTTGCAGGCGTCGGCAATATCGTCCGGTGCGGTCCCAGCCGGTACGCGTCAGGATCGTCGAGACGAGAGGCACCGCCACCGCGGCCCCGGCGGTGACGTTGGACAGGAAGAAAATCCAGCCCTTGCGGCTCATCTCCGGATCTTGCGCGGGCCGATCACCGATGACTTCGAGCGCAGTGAGGATCGGGGTGGCGACTGAATCCAGCCCGAGTGCTAAAGCGTAGATCACGACGCCCACGTATAACGCCCGCTCGAGCCACGTGGTGTCGCCGCTACGAAGTTCCCGAATGCCGACACGGGCGATCACCCACGCCATTGCGCCGATCGGCGCGTAGAACGCCGTCCAAGCGATCACCGCCGGCCAGCCCATGGCCTGATCGATCAGCAAATCGTCGCGCCGAGCCGGGGTACCGGCGACCAGAATGACGACCGTCGCAGCGACGGCGACGAGGTCGTAAACACGTTGACGGCGCCACGTCCCTGTCGGGTCCGCACCCTCCCACAATTTCGCGATGCCGTAGACGTAGGAGACGCTCAGCAGGATCGACCCGAACGACAGCTGCCTGCACAGTTGCAGGACGTCGGTATCGCTGGCGAACCACACGATCTGCGTCAGGAGATGCTCGAACCACGCCTCACGCAGCAGCAGGCCGGAGATCCCGGCCAACATCGCCCTGTTGATAAGGCGGTCGACGACCTTATCGTTCAGCAGCCACCATCGCCCACCAGTGATTGCGATGACCGCGACGAGCGCCGGCCACGCGAACCAGCCGGGGATCGGCGAGGTCATCGGTGTCGGCCGAGGAAGAAGGTGGACCGGATCCTGGACGGCATCCGCCGGGGCAGTGTGGCTTCGACCATCACCAGACCAGCGAAGGTTTCCGCATCCCGCTCCCGGGCAGTCCCATAGTCCTGGCGGCGCAGCACACTACGGATCGATGCCGGGTCCAGGGCGGGCATCAGCGCTTGCAACGGCAGATCGTCGGTGTCGCCGCCGGGTGTGGTCGATCCGTGACCCAGCAGCATGTGACCGATCTCGTGGGCGAGGATATGGTCGGCGTGCCACTCGGTGTCCGCGCCGACCATGATGATGTCGTCGGATTCGCGGGCGATCCACAATCCGCTCCCGGTGCCGCACCCAGTGCCCGCCAATGCATTCGGGTCGATCGGGCACACCGTTATCGGCCGATTCCGGTATTTCGCCACTCGGTCGACGTATTCGTGGGGATCCCACGGCCACGGGATGGCAACCAGTTGGGCGGTGTCCTGAACATGTGGCGCCGTATGAGTCACCGTTCCCCTCCCTTCCGGGCTACGTCGAGCGGCTCAGGTTCCCTTCGCGTCACGCATTAGTTCCGTACTGAATAGTCTATTCTTGCTGATCAAGTGGTTCCGAGTTTTCGCGCGGCAGCTTCGACAACTCCCGCGCCAGCGCGTCGACATCCAACTCGTCACCTCGTAAGTCCAGATGCTGCACACCGGCGTCGCGCGTCGCCGCCAGCAGCCGCAACTGTCTATCAATCACCACGACCTCATCCGCCGGTCCGGTCAGATATTCCACCTGTACGCGGAAATGACGCGCCAGCGCTTCCAGCAACTCGGTGTCGGAGCTGACCGCCGCGTGCGGATCGCTGCGCAACGCTGTGATCGCCGTGGAGGGCACAGTCCGGCCCAGCATCGCCGAAACGCTTACAGCGACGCCCTCCACGTTCTGCTCCGGCTCACCCCGAGCGTGAAGCGTACTAAACAGTCGATTCACTCTCGTGGGCAGACCAACTACCTCGTCGCTCATGTGCTCCTCCTCGCCAAGATCACTGATTCCAGCGAAACATGCTCAACTGTCGTGGCAGTCAGCCGATCGGGCCGTTGCGCCAACTGATCAGCCCGGTGAGATCGTCAGTGTGCCAACTCCTGGATTGCCAGGCCGGATGTCTAGCTCCAGCGCAGTGGATGCTAACGGCGAGCCTGCGGGCGGTCGACTGTCCAGCCGTCTACTTCCTCGCACGTGCACATCTCCCGCACACGGCAGCGTTACCTGTCACCATCTCTGCGGCTCGCTCCCACTGCGACCTGGTGACACTCGCTCCCGTCACGGCCCTCCATCCGTTCGAGTCATTGGACGGCGGACTTCGGTCGCTCAGAATCGTCATCAGGCCGAACCGGAACCACCAACCCGGCGACCCGGCTCCAGATCCGAATATACGCAGTTCACAGCACCGATGCCTAGCAGGAGACACGCCCCGTCCCCGACGGAAGCGGGCCGTCGAGACTCTGATCAGGATGTGGTCCAATGCGATGCTGTTCGGAACGTCTCTATCGGAGCTCCGTCGAGACCGATACCCGCGCGACGCGAGGCGATTGTGTTGTGTGCGTGGCTCTTTCGCTGGTCTGTGGGTTTCGTACATGCGGATCGCGACGGCGAGAGCGGAGGCGGCGCTGACGGCTGCGGCGGCCCAGACGGCGGCGTGCAGGCCGAGGAGGTCGGCGACGATGCCGCCGAGGACGGCGCCGGCGGCGTAGCCGAGGTCGCGCCAGACCCGGTAGACGCCGACGGCGCGGCCGCGCCAGCGGGGGTGGGCGACGTCGCCGATGACCGCGAGCAGGGTGGGGTAGACCATGGCGGTTCCGCCGCCGAGCAGCACGGCGCCGGTGGCCCATCCGGCGAATCCGCTGGAGTGGGCGATGATCGCGAGTGCTGCGGCTTGCAGGGCCATGCCGCCGACGATGAGGTGTTTGCGGCCGAGGTGGTCGGACAGGCCGCCGGTGACGAGTTGCCCGGCGCCCCACACGCCGGGGTAGAGCGCGAACAGTAGTCCGATTTGGCCGGTGGTGAGGTCAGCGGTGGCGAACAGGAGGGGGAACAGGCCCCAGGACAGGCCGAAGTTGAGGTTGTTGACCAGTCCGGCGTGGCTGGCCGAGGACAGGGCGGGTTCCCTCAGGCTGGTCTGCCAGAGGATCTGCCGGTCGGTGAGGTCGGCGTGCAGGTGATCGTGGCGGCCGTCGGCGCGGGGTCTGTGGTGTCCGGCTTCGAGGTGGGCGTGGTCGCGGGTTTCGCGGACGAAGATCCCCGACAGCGCGAGGGCGAGGGCGGTGTAGGCGAGTCCGAGCAGGAACGGTGCCGGGCGGAGTCCGTGGTGCTCGGCGAGGTATCCGGCGAGCAGGGAACTGACGGCGACCGCGCCGTATCCGGCGGCTTCGTTGAGGCCCATGGCCAGCCCGCGCCGGGCCGGGCCGACGAGGTCGATCTTCATGACGACGGTGGTGGACCAGGTCAGGCCCTGGTTGATGCCGAGCAGGATGTTGGCGGCCACCACCCACCACCAGTTCGGTGCGGCGATGAGCATCACCGGCACCGGGACGGCGACAAGCCAGCCGACGAGGAGCACGGGTTTGCGGCCGTATCGGTCGGAGAAGGTTCCGGCGAGGTAGTTGGCGAGGGCTTTGGTGATCCCGAAGGCGGCGACGTAGGTGAAGATGACGGTGTAGCCGGTGAGCCCGAACACCGATTCGGCAAGCAGCGGCAGCACGGTCTGCTGCTGGCCGACCATGCCGCCGACCAGCGCGTTGACCGCGACGAGCAGGGTGAACTGGGCGGCGTTCTCGCGGAGGCCGAGCACCGGCGGGCGGGCGGTGCTCACGCTCACGACCCCACCTGCAGGGTGCCTGCGGTCGCGCGCGCGTAGTCCGCGGCGCCGCCGTCGATAACCCGGATGTCGGTGTGCCCGGCGCGGGCGAGGATGCTGGCGGCGGTCATGGCGCGTTCGCCGTGCCCGCACATCACCACGACCGGTCCCTCGGGCACCTGATCCAGGTGGGCGGTGAGGGCGCCGAGTTCGATATTGCGGGCGGCGGGCACGTGCCCGGCGGTGTATTCGCCGTGCTGGCGGACATCGAGCACCGCGCCCGGCTGGATCGCGAGGCGGTCGGCGGCGACCAGGGTGGTGGCGTCGTCCTCGCGCGGCCCGGTCCAGGCGGGCATGCCGCCGTGCAGTTCTCCGGCGAGGGTGTCGAAGCCGACTTTGACTGCCTCCCAAGCGATGTCGTCGGGATTCTGGCTCGGGTCGCGGACGATGACGACGGGCCGGGTGGGGTCGGCCAGCCAGCCCAGCCAGGTCGCGAACACCGGCCGCAGTGTGATCGACAGGGCGCCGGGGATGTGCCCGGCGGCGAAGGCCGCCGCTGTGCGTACGTCGACAACCTGTGCGCCGTCGGCGATCAGGTGCTGCACGTCGGCGGTGGTCAGTGGAGCGAGTGCCGGGGTGGCGCCGAGGACGGCGGGGCCGTTGTGGTTGATCTCGCCCAGGCGCAGGAAGTAGCCGGGGAAGGTGCCGAGCGAGCCGAGCAGCGCGGCGACGAACTCGTCTTCCCCGGCGACCTGCAGCAGCGGATTGGTCTCACGCTCGCGGCCGACGGTGCTGACGCGCTCGCCGTCGGGGGCGGCCGAGCAGAACGACCCGGCGCCGTGGGTGGGCCAGACGGGGGTGTCGTCGGGGAGTTCCATGAGCCGCTGGAGTGAGTGGTACTGGGCGCGGGCCAGGGGCACGGTCTGGTCCGGGCTGACCAGGTCGGTGCGCCCGGCGGTGCCGACCATCAACGACCCGCCGGTGAACACGCCCAGCAACCGGTCGCCGTGGTGCAGCAGATACGACAGATGCTCCGGCGAGTGCCCCGGCGTGAACAACGCCTGCAAACGGAATCGGCCCAGCTCGACCGTGTCGCCGTCGCTCATACCGGTGACCGCGAAGCCGCGCGGTCCGACCTCGGGGGCCAGCACCGTCGCGCCGTCGGTGTCGGCGAGTTCCCGTACGCCGGAGATGAAGTCGGCGTGCATGTGCGTCTCGATCGCGTAGGCGATGCGTAGGTTGCGCCGCTGGGCTTCGGCGCGGACTGCGCGGACGTCGCGCTCGGGATCGAGCACCATGGCCCGGCCGTCGCCGAGGTCGAGTAGATAGGTCGAGTTGCCCAGCCCCTCGTCGATGACGGGGACGAGCGTGAAATCGGTCGGCATCGGTTGCTCCTGTGTCGTCGGCCCGAGCGGGCCACCTTATTCCAATAAACCATGGAATAATGGAGATAGACTATTCCATGGAACCTTGGAGAAGCAACCGGTGTACGGTATTCCATGGATGAATGGAGGATCTGATGGGTGCTGCGACACCGTCGGCGAAGGCGGCGCTGTACGAGGCGTTCGCGGCCAGCGGGAAGGCGCTGGCCAGCGGCAAGCGCCTCGAATTGCTGGATCTGCTGGCGCAGGGCGAGCGGACGGTGGAGGCGCTGGCGGCCGCTGCCGGGTTGAACCTGACGACCGCGTCGGCGCATCTGCAGACGCTGAAGCAGGCGGGGTTCGTCGCCACCCGCCGCGACGGGGTCCGCATTCACTACCGGCTCGCGGGCGAGGATGTGGCGCAGCTGTTCGCGCTGCTGCGCAAGGTCGCCGACACGCATCAAGCCGCCGTGGCCCCGGCGCGCGACGCCTACCTCGGGCCCGGCGGTGGCGAGGAGCTGACCCGCGAGCAGCTGCTGCAGCGGGCCGCGGCCGGTGAGGTGCTGGTGCTGGATGTGCGGCCGGTCGAGGAGTATCGGGCCGGGCATATCCCGGGCGCGGTCAGCATTCCGGTGGGCGAGCTGGCCGAGCGGATCGGCGAGCTGCCCGGTGACACCGAGATCGTGGTGTACTGCCGCGGCGAATACTGCGTGCTCGCCTACGACGCGGTGCGGCTGCTCACCGAGCGCGGGCGCCGCGCGGTCCGCCTGCACGACGGCATGCTCGAATGGCGCCTCGCCGAACTCCCCACCGACACCGCGGTCCCGGCATGACCCGCCCGGCCCCGATCCCGGCCGCCCTGGCCGACGGGCCGGTGTACCTGGACTACAACGCCACCACCCCCGTCGACCCCCGGGTCGTGGACGCGCTGCTGCCCTACCTGCGCCACGACTTCGGCAACCCCTCCAGCGGCCACCGCTACGCCGACACCCCGCTGACCGCCCTGGCCCGCTCCCGCGCTCAGATCGCGGCGTTCATCGGCGCCACCCCGCAGGAGGTGGTGTTCACCGCGTCCGGGTCGGAGGCGAACCTGCTCGCCCTGCGCGGCGCCGCACTCGCCTCGCGGTCGCCGCGTCCACATATCGTCACCCAGGCCAGTGAGCACCCCGCCGTGCTGCACACCTGCCGGGCCCTCGAACGACTGCACGGCGCCCGCGTGACACTGTTGCCGGTCGATGCGGATGGCCTTGTCGACCCCGCCGCGCTCGCCGATGCCGTCGGTGACGAGACGGTGCTGGTGTCGGTGATGGCGGCCAACAACGAAACCGGTGCCCTGCAACCCATACCGGAACTCGCGGCCATCGCCCACGGGCACGGAGCGGTGTTCCACTGCGACGCGGCCCAGGCCGCCGGGAAGATCCCCCTCGACGTGCAGGCGCTGGGCATCGACCTGCTCACCCTCGTGGGACACAAGATGTACGCGCCCAAGGGAATCGGCGCTCTCTACGTGCGCGACAGCGTCGAGCTGGAGCCGGTGGTCTACGGCGGCGGGCAGGAACACGGGCTGCGCGCCGGTACCGAGAACGTCGCCCTGGCCGTCGCCCTCGGTGCCGCCGCCGACCTCGCCGTCGCCGACCTCGCCTCCGGTTCCGCCGACCGGACCAGGCGCCTGCGCGACGACCTGTACCGACGGCTGGCCGATGCCCTGCCCGGCCGCGTGCACCTCAACGGCCCGGCCACCCGTCGTCTGCCGAACACGCTGAACATCAGCGTCGACGACACGCTCGGGCACGAAATCCTCACTGCCGCACCACAGCTCGCGGCATCGACCGGATCGGCCTGCCACAGCGGCACCCACACCCCCTCACCGGTGCTGACCGCGATGGGCCTGTCCGGCCAGCGCGCCCTCGCCGCCGTGCGACTGTCCCTGGGCCGCTGGAGCACCCCCGGCGACATCACCACGGCCGTCACCGCGCTCATCGACGCTGTGACGTCACGCGAGGGCCGAGCCCGCCGCTCAACGCCGTCGACCATGGCGTAGCCGCGCGAGGCCGCGGAGCAGTTTCGGTGCGGCGGTCGCCAGCACCAGCGACGTGAGCGGGATCGCGACATCGCGCCACGGATCGCGGATCGGCCGATAGCGCACTGTGCCGGAACGGATTTCGAGGTAACCCAGCGGCCGGACGTCCACCCCGCCTCCGCCGCCCTCGCCGGTCCCGTCCGCGCGCACCTCCAGGCCCGCGCCGCCACCGAACCCGAAGCCCGCCCGCGCCACCGGCACGACCGTCACCCCCTCCGAGACGATAGGTGTCCCGAACACCGTTGCCGCCGACGCTATCCCGCCGAGCCGGGTGGCCATCCGCTCCAGCAACCGCGCCGACGCTTCCGCCGCACCCACACCGCCCTCGGGCACCGAATCCGTCACGGCGCCTGCTTCGCCCGTCACGACAGATCCTCACCTCGCGAGCCGAGCACCGCGGTGCCGAGGACATGCTCGGCGGCCGGTGAAGGAAACGCGGTGTCGGGAAACCGGAACCGCTCCACCTCGGTGACGGTGAATCCGGCCGCGCCGAGCGCGGACAGGAGGTCGCGGCCGGTGTGACAGCCACCCACCAGCAGCGGCCACACCGTCGCGTCCACGGCCCGCTGCACCCGACGTATCCGCGCCGACTCCGACCGGACATGCTCGAAAAACCGCAGCCGCCCACCGGGTTTCACCACCCGCGCCAGCTCCGCCAGCGCCACGGCCGGATCGGCCACCGAGCACAACGTCATACACGCCACCGCCGCGTCGAACTCCCCCGCACCGAACACAAGCCGTTCCGCCGCACCATCGATCACCTCCACCGGCACCGGCGCCTCCTCGGCCGCCCGCACGGCACGCGCCCGCAACAGCGGCTCGGGCTCCACCGCCGCCACCCGCGTCACCTCCGGCGGGTAGAAGCCGAAATTCGGACCGTGTCCCGCGCCCACCTCCACCACCCGCCCGGACAGTCCCGCCAGCAACCGGCGCCGATACTCGGCCACCCCGGCCCGTTCCAGCCCCGGCTCGAACAACCCGGCATACACCCGGGCGAACACCGGCCGACGTCTGATCTGCTGTGGCATGACCGCCACCGCCCTCTCGAACTCGAAACCCACCCCGCTACCCTAGAAATTAGGAGGTGGTTACATAGTGAAGTCGCTTCACGATATACCGGGTGAGGCCGACCCCGCCAGTACCGCGGCAGACCGGCTGTTTCAACTCACCGAACTACTCGGGGCGATGATGGAACGCGGCATGGCCGACCGCGGCCTCACCCAAGCCCGCGCCCGGCTCCTGTGGGCCCTCCACCACCACGGACCCATGACCCAGCGCACCCTCGCCGACCTACTCGCCGTCACCCCCCGCAACATCACCGGACTCGTCGACGGCCTCACCGACGACGGCTACGTCACCCGACGGCCACACCCCACCGACCGCCGCGCCCTGCTCGTCAGCCTCACCGGCCACGGCCACACCTTCACCACCACCCTCCGCGACGAACGAGACACGATGGCCGCCGCACTGTTCGGCGACACACCCCCCGCGGACCTACGGACCTTCCTCACCGTCATCGACACCGCCATAACCCGGCTACGCAGCACACCCCCCGACGACTGCCCCACCCCCGACACCCACCCGAACTCCCATACCGGACAGCCCGGATGACCACCGACATACTCACAACAGCACACACATCGAATATGAGGGCGGGACTTTGAATTCCGCGTGTACTCGGCGTCGCCCCCGGGCCGTGGGGACTGTCAATTTAACGGCTCTGGTGCACTTCCGGTGGCGGTCGATGCTAGGCGAGCAGGATGCGGTGCCGTAGGAGTGGAAGTCCGGCTCGTCCATACATTCGTCGTTTGATCAGTTTGGTTTTCGTGTTCACGCCTTCGACCGGGCCGCTGCTGTAGGGCAACGTGAGGCCGGCGATCGCGGCGTCGTGGTCCTGGTCGAGGCCGCGCAGGAAGGGGCCGAGTTCGGGCAGCCGAGCCTCGCGGACCTGCTTCATCCATGAGTCCAGGTCGCTGCCGCGGCGCTCGGTCATAAGTTGCGCGAACTCGGCGACCAGCCGGGCCAGATCGGCCATCTCCGGGCAAGCGGCGAGCAGTTCGTCGGGGTGAGCGCGCCCGACGCTGGTGGGCCTCCATCGGGGCCGGTGCCGCGATCTGTATCGCCTGGTGCCTTGCACCGCTGCTGGCCCTTGGGGTTGCGGGCGGCGGAGTCGCGCTGCTGAGCTTGTCATGGCTGGAACCGGTCGGGATCGCGTTGATCATCGGCATCGGCGGGCTGATCTGGACCCGGCGACACGGCCGTGCTCACGGCTGTGGCATGCACCGTCGTAGTGCCACCATCGAAGGCAATGCCGCTCGGAACACAGGGCGCAGTTGCGGCTGCACTCCGGCCAGTCGATCGGTGATCTCGTAGGCTCACCAGCCGTGACCGTCCTACGCTCCGTCCTACTGTTCGCGCTCGCCGCAGTCGCCGAAGTCGGCGGCGCCTGGCTGATCTGGCAAGGCGTGCGCGAACACAAAGGCTGGGCATGGATTGGCGCCAGGCATCGTCGCCCTGGGCCTCTACGGGTTCGTCGCCACCCTGCAACCCGACGCCAACTTCGGCCGCATCCTGGCCGCCTACGGCGGAGTGTTCGTCGCCGGATCGCTACTGTGGGGAGTAGCGCTGGACGGGTTCCGCCCCGACCGCTGGGATATCACCGGTGCACTCATCTGCCTCATCGGCGTCGCCATCATCATGTATGCACCCCGCCCGACTTGCACCATGCTGTCGATGGTTCACCCGCGATTCGAGACTGCCACCAGGTAAGGCTCTCTCGATGCTGCTGCTGGGCATTTAAGTTGGTGGATCCGCGTGGGCGTGCGGGTCGTCTTATAGTGCGAAGGTGAGGTGAACTGATCGACCGCAGGGGAGGGATGACCGATCCGGTGGAGGTCACGCCGGGGGATGTGCATGCCGCCGTGGACTGGTTTGGAGGCTTCGGCGCGGGAGTTCGGTACCGACCTCGGCAACCTCATTCGTGAGGTCCGATCGTTTGTCGGGGGCGACTCCCGGCGGCCGGTACACGTTGACGAATCCGTAGCCGCGCTTCTTGTCTAACCACTTCACAATTCCTTCGGCCATTCCTATTCCCTGTGAACTCTGCGTTGTCTGGGCACGCGGTCTGTAGCGGGTTATCGGGCGCTGCGGCCGGATTCCCACCACGCTCGGCAGCGGGAGGCGAGCGCGGTATGCAGGTCGTGCCACCGGGTGCCGGTGCGGTGGTGTAGGGCGAGAACGACCTGGTCGTGGACGTCGATCCGGACGTCGGTGAACTCGAACCGGATCGTTGCTCGCGGTGCTGTGTACGGGAAGGGATCGTTGAACCAGTAGGCGTTCAAACTCTCGACGAACACCTGCCCGAGATAACACGCGAACCGAACGACAGCCTCCTCTTCGGGTGGGGCGGATGGTCCTGGCGGGAACCGTTGCAGCAGTGCGTGTTCGGCGACGCGCAGTCCCGCGGTGGAGTACTTGTCGGCGACCATTGCCGGGACGTCGTGGGTGAAGAATTCGCGGAGCCGCTCGTCTTTGTCGGTCGACCATTCCAGCCAGGCCGGGTCGAGCTGGCAGTCCATCGGCGACCGCATATCCATGTCGGTCACGGCCACCTCGCCCGATTGCCCGCGGTGACGATGGCGCCGACCACGGTGTCGAACGGCGGCCGGGCACCGCCCTCGATGGGCGGCCGGAGCCAGCACCGTTTCTCGTTGCCCGGTGTCGGCAGCTCGATGCTCCCGCCGGGAAGTACGGCGGCGGCACCGAATCGGCACAGATTCACCCCTACCTCGACGCTGTACGGCGTGCGCGCTGGGGGGTCGGTCAGGAATACCCACATCGCATGGTCGACAGAAAAGATCGGCGCGCAATGCTCCTGCAACAGTGCTCCGGCCCGTGCGCCAACAGATTTCGGCACGATGACCGCCCACATCCGGCCGGTACCCATCTGGATCGCACGCGTCGCGGGGTCGCGGAAAGCGTTGAGCTCGAACAGATCCCGGTATAGGTTGCAGCGTTGCTCGACCATCAGGTCGACGTCAGTGCTCGTGGCTGCGATAGCAGCGATAGTGGTGTGCATAATCGCTCCTTCTTCGTTGAATTGATCGGTGGTTCCTCGCCCGTTGCCATGGCCGATCCCCGACGCTCCAAATGGGGGCATCAACTGCTGCTCCTCGTTCGAGTGGTCGGCGGTCATCCCGTTCCGGGCTACTCCCAGAGGCTCTGACAGGGCAGCTGCGGCATCCAGGTCCGCACGTGGTCGTCGATGGTGATCTGGGCCAGATAGGCGGCGGCAGCAGCGAAAGCTTCCGCCACACGCCGGTCGGCCCGATAGTGCAGGGGCGCGCCGTCGTCCAATCGCACGGTCAGATGGCAATCCATGACAGCTCACTCCCGTCGCCTCCGCTGCGGCTGTGCCGCATTCGGATTGGTCGGTGGGGCCGTACGGTGCGGCCAGCACCGCAGGGGGTGCATCGTCCACACGTCCGCCTCGCTGCGCAGGGCGTCGACCCAACCAGCGACGTGGATCAGCGACGGCACCGCCACCGCGGTGATCCGCGATGGCCGCAAGGTCGCAATGAGAAGCGGGAACGAGGTGTCGGAGTAGACGCATTCGATCCCACGCAGATCGAAGCCATGGCCGTGGGCCCACCGGCGTATTTCTCGGACACAGTCCTCGGCGACCACGCCGGCCAGGTCGGCGCGCACTATCCCGTACATCGACTGCGTCAGGCCCACAACGCATCACCACCCACCCCGACGTGGCCGCCTGCGCAGAGCACCTGCTCCCGCCCTGCTGCGGTGCCGGTGGGGCCCGAGCGGGCGATGATGTCCTGCGCCGAGTGCCGAGGCCACCGCATGAACGGCTCCAGCGTCACAACCTCGGCGTGGTACCGGACCTCGACCAACCAACCGGTCACATGCAGCACCGACGGCACCAGCAACGTATCGATCCGGTCCTCTCCGAACCTCGCCAGGATCGATCGGAAGCAGCCGTCATCGGGCGCGATCAGCACGCCGCACAGGGTCCAGTGCCGGGCGGCGGCCAGCTCGCGGATCCGTGCGACGTGTTCGTCGGTCGCGTGGCGTGAGATGTCTTGTCGCACAATCGCAGAGGCCCGGTTCATCATGCACCCCCGGCGGCGATCTGTTGATGAGCCCGAATCGCATGGGTCATTTCCGTCCATGCCGCCAGCAGCGGTAAAGCACACCAGGTCAGCGTTCCGCCCTCACGTGGCCGCATTCGCCCGTAGCGACCCAACGGCACTAGAGCAGCGGGGAGCAGGTCTCGATCGTGTTCACGCTGCTCGACGACCTCGACCACGAGCTCGTCAGACCGCGTGATCAGCAGACGTATCCACAGCTCGCCGAAGGCCTCGCTCGCCAACTGGTCGAGCGCCGCTGCGGTGCGGGTATAGATCGGATATTCACGACTCGTCCGGTACTGCACGGCCTCCAATGCCTCATCGAGCAGTGCGCCGACCACGACGTCCACCGGGGCGACCCTGTCGCGCAGCCCCGCCCGCGTCAGGCTCTCGTGCACATGCAGCCGGGCGATCGACTGTCCGGCATGCGACACCGGGCACCGGAATCCGTCCAGCTCCGTCATACCGGGGCCATGCGATGGGGCGGCCCCTCGCTCGCGCCGGCGGAGCACGACCGGACCCTCGCGGCGATCCAGCGACCATACCCGGACCGCCGGATCCATCGCCCACAACCGTTGCACCAGAACCCTTCTCGGCCCGGGTACCGCGTCCAAGTGCATCCGCGACGGAACCACCAGATCGCGGCACTCGCCACGTTCGATCTCGTTGGCGAGCACCCACAACGAACCCGTCGCCGTCCCCGCATCGCGGTATGCCCGCCCCAAGCAGAAGCCCTCCGCGAATGCGAACGCGTCCAGCTGGTGCTCCGCCTCGACCACGTCGAGCAGCAGCTCCTCGCGGATGTATCCCAGCATCAACGGCCGCGGGATCATCGCCACCCCCACCGCACGCGCTCCGGAAACCGCATCCCCCACAACATGTTCCGCTCCGGGGAGACCGAGGGAATCTCGCACTCGACATCGAAGAGCTGACAGAACTCCCGCAACGTCAGCCCGAGCGCCTCCGCACCGTCACGAATCACGGTCCACGCCTGGTCATCCGGCGACGGTTCACGCCGCAACTCCTCGGCCGCACGGATCGCCGATATCGCCCTAGCTGTCGACACTGTGCGCCCCGGCAGCCACAGCGGCGACCATCCGCCCTGGCTCACGTACCGCGCCGATAGACGGTCAGATGCGTCGATTCCCGAAACGAGCTGCATGGCTATCACCTGCTAGTCGCTGGTCGCAGGGCCGGACTAGTCCTGCGGCGAACGCCCACCGCCTCGTCTACCAACGTGACGGCCGACACATCGGACTATATGTTGGTAAATAGCACCACGCAAGTGATCTACAAAACTCCCTCGACACATACTGGGGATATGCTGATGGCGATCCGCGCGCGTACTGTACAGCCACCAGACTGGAAGGAAGGGGCTCCGATGCCACCAATCTCGTCAGTAGCTGCCAAGTGGGAGATCGTCGCCATCTGTCGTGATCGACGGGAAGAACTCGGCATGACGGGGCCGGACCTGGCACGCGCCGCTGGCGTCGTGGGCACCTTCTGGTCGAGGTTCGAAAACGAGAAGAAGCTGGTCAAGCCCGAGAGGTTCATCCAAGTACTCGAAGCGCTCCAGTTCCCCGATGACAAGCGGGAGCATCTGCTGAAGCTGCGGGAGTACGCGATGGGTAGTGGCTGGTGGGCAGCCTACAGCAAGGTTTTCTCTGCGCAGCACATCAACGAGTTCGGCCTCGAATACGGTGCCGAAGAAGTACGAACCTACGAGAGCCTGCTCATCCCCGGGTTGCTTCAGACAGAGACCTACGCTCGGGCACTCATCGAGGCCGACCAGATCGGGATCCCGGCCAGGGAGGTCAATCGCCGGATCGCGGCACGGATGAAGCGCCAGGAACGCCTGTTCGGCGATGACCCACTTCGTCTGGTCGCGGTGGTCAGTCAGGCCGCGATCGAGCAGCAGTTCGGTGGGCCTGGAGTGCTCCGTGACCAGCTTCAGTACCTGGCCAGGACCATTAGGGAGAACAAGGCCACGATCGACTTCCGGATCGTTCCGTTCACGAGTGAGAAGGGGCCAATCCTCGGCGGTTGCACCTTCCATGTCCTGGAGTTCACCAGCGCGCAGCTCGGACCACTCGCCTGGTTCGAGTCACCGCTGGAAGCAAAGATGATCGAGGATCCCGACAAGGTCTTGGACCTCAGCCGATCGTTCGAATATGTGCAGGATCAGGCGCTCTCGCCTGACCAGTCCCTCGCGTTGATCGACGAATCCGCAGGTAGACTTGAGGTTTTCATTGAGTAGGATGATCTATATGGGCACTGCAAGTAACTGTGGACGGCACTGGTTCAAGTCGTCGTTTTCGCGCGACACGTCCAGCTGTGTTGTCGTGAGTCTTGGTTGGTTCAAGTCGTCGTTCTCGCGCGACTCGTCCAACTGCGTCGTGGTCCGCCAGGACGCGGACACCGTGCTCATACGCGACGACAAGTACCAGGGCGACCCGGCCGACGAGCCGATCATCACCGTCCCGGCTGCGGCCTGGCCCGAGTTCCTCGCGGTTGTCGCAGCCGAAGAGAGCCTCGAAGGCCCGCCTGACGAAGTGCCGGCCATTATCCGTGAGGCCGACGGAACAACTACACTTCGCGACTTCCGTAATCAGGCGCTGTCATTCACGATCGGCGAGTGGGTCGCCTTTACCAAGGGTGTGCAGGCCGGAGAATTTTCCCCCGCTGCCGCCTAGACGTCGTCCTTCTGTAGGGCCTCAGAACTCGTGGCGGATTCTCAGAATGGTTGGCGGTGACGTGGCGGATCCGCCATCGTTTCGAGACTCCGCGCGTTCTGCTGTTGATTGGTAGATGATCTTCGCCAGTTGGCTTCCGCAGCAGGAGGTTTCGAGTTGGTGCGTGCGAAGACCGCTCGGTGCGGCGAGTTCTCACGTCTCGTATCTGGTCAGGACCACGCCGCCGGGGAAAGCCCGCGTCTCCACCAGGTTCAAGTTCACCCAGCTGTCCAGCGTGGTGAAGAACGGCGTGCCGCCGCCCACGAGGACCGGATAGGTGGTGATCACGTACTCGTCGATCAGCCCGGCCCGCATCGCCGCCCCGGCGAGCGTCGCGCCACCGATGCCCATCGGGCCGCCGTCCTCAGCCTTGAGCCGGGTGATCTCGGCAATCGCGTCGCCGGTGAACAGTCGGGTGTTCCAGTCGACCTTGTCGATCGTCGAGGAGAACACCACCTTCGGCGTGTCCCGCCAGTTCCGTGCGAACTCGATCTCCGCCGGGGTGGCGTTGGGCTGCCGGTCGCCGGTCGGCCAATAGGAGCTCATCGTCTGCCACAGCTTGCGCCCGTACAGCGACAGACTGATCGCCAGCTCCTGGTCGAGCCTCCACTCGAACAGCTCGTCGCCCGGCGGCCCGCCCCAGCCGAGGTCGTCGCCGGCCGCGGCGATGTAGCCGTCCAGGGACACGTTCATACCGTAAATCAGTTTCCGCATGGTGCAAGCCTTCCGTGAGTCGGTCTCCGGTGTAATGACCGGCGCGGAACGGGAAACTTATCTGTGTGTGATCGGCGCTCACAGGCAGTCCTCGTGTTCGGGGCTCAACGTGGCGTACTGGGCCCGGCGAGAAATTCGCACAAGAAGTGCCACCAGTCCTGCCCGTGCTCGTCCGAAATAGGTACGACGCAGAAAGAGCGCGGACCTGAAGAAATGCCACGGAACTGAGACTCGAGCCAAATGGCATGCTGTGAGACAACCCAACGAACCCGCTGGTCAACCAAGATCGACATGTCTCGCGATCTGAGACTCTGCACCTTCGCGCAGCAGCAGCCGAGGCGTCAGTGGGAGCACTGTCGCCCGGCCGCTGGCCGGAGCTCTGCAGTGGAATGCCCAACTAGGCTGTAGGTCTCGAACACGTGGTACGAATACGTGGCCGTCGGCGACGGTTGGGAGGCATGTGTACAAGGACGAAGAACTCGTCTGTGCGGGGCGAGCGCTCGACGATCGTGGATGTGTAAGCGTCACATCGTTCATCTCGCCAGACGTTGTGAACGCTGTTGCGGCCGAGGCTATTCGGTTGGCTGACACCATTGCGGTTCGTCGTGATCTCACGCTGGCGGCGACGGATTCGACGCCGCGGCGGATGTGGAACGTCACGCGCGCTCGAATCGCTGAGTACGGCACCGTGATTCCGTCTGCTTACCGGTCCTCGGCGGTGATCGATGCGGTCTCGCGCATAGCTGGTGAGCAGGTGTTCGCCTGTCCGTACGAGCCGGAGCAGTTCGTGATCACCCGGTTGGAGCGGCCCGAGGATACGCACGGATGGCATTGGGATGACTACAGTTTCGCGCTCGTGTGGGTCGCGGAGTGTCCTCCCGTCGTGGACGGTGGGTTCGTCGAGTGCGTTTCGCACACGGTGTGGGACAAGCATCGGCCTGACGTGGATGGGATTCTGCGGGACCGTGCGGTTCATCGGCTTGAGGTGGGTGCGGGTGAGGTGTATCTGATGCGGACGAAGACCACCCTGCATCGTGTGCATCCGATCCGGCGGGCTGTTGGAAGGCATTCAAAGTTCCTACGTAGCGGGTGGTTTCGCGGCATTGTGGGTGCCGACGAATCTTGGTGTGTGCCGGGCTCGGGGTGGTGTTGGTTGGCGGCGGCACCGTGCCGATGAGGGCATGCGAAGGCCCTCCCGGTAGTCCTTGGCTCGGTGCTGTCCGGGAGGGCCGTGTAGCGCGTGGAGGCGCTGTGCTCACGGTAGGCGTGGTGGCTCTGGGCGTGAATTCTGACGTCGGTTTGGCGTGAATCTGGGCATCGGGTGGGCGGTTTGGTGCCGGGTTCTGAGCGTGAAAACGAACACCGCTCGACCGGTGTGTCGGTCGAGCGGTGTGGGTGTGTCGGGTTGAGGTCAGCTCTTGGTGGTGCGGGTGTGTGCGAGTCGGTAGGAGTCGGTTCCGGTTTCGATGATGTGTCCTCCGAAGGTGAGCCTGTCGACGATTGCGGCGCAGAGTCGCGGGTCGGTGAAGGTTTTCGTCCAGCCGGAGTAGCTGTCGTTGGAGGCGATGGCGACGCTGTTCTTCTCTTCGCGTTCGGTGAGGACTTGGAACAGCAGTTCCGCGCCGCGCCGGTCGAGTTCCATGTAGCCGAGTTCGTCTATGCAGAGCAGGTCGACGCGTCCGTAGCGGGCGATGGTCTTAGACAGCACCTTCTCGTCTGCGGCTTCCACCAGCTCGTTCACCAGTTTCGTCGCGAGGGTGTATTTCACCCGGAAGCCTTGCATGGCTGCTTCGGTGCCCAATGCGATGAGCAGGTGGGATTTGCCGGTGCCGGAGTCGCCGATCAGGCAGAGCGGCAAGCTCTTTCGGACCCAGTCGCAGGTGGCGAGGGTGTGGATGGCGGCGGGGTCGATGTTGGGGTTGGCGTCGAAGTCGAAGGCGCGTAGCGACTTGTCGCGTGGGAATCCGGCGGCGCGGATGCGTCGTTCGGAGCGGCGCCGTGCCCGGTCGTCGCATTCGCCCAGTAGCAGCTCGGCCAGAAACGCCCGGTAGGACATCTGCTCTTTGGCGGCGGTGTCGGCGACCTCGCTGAATAGGGAGCGGATCGTCGGCAGCCGCAATACTCGGCAGGCTTGGTCGATGGCCGTGTCGGCGGCCGGCTCGGTGAGACCGTTGCGTCGTCCGATCACGGAATTTCCGGTCATGAGGTGCCTTTCTGGGCTCTGGGGAGGCGAAGCAGTTGGTCGTATTGGGCGACCGAGGGCAGCGGGCGGGTGTCCGGGGGTAGGTGCGCGAGACGGCGCGCGGTCAGTGAGGGCAGCGGGTCGATCGGCAGGTCGAGATCGACCACGGGTTCGGGCGCGGGCTGGGCTTCGCTGATCTTGCGGGCCTCCAGCGCGACCGCATCCGCGGTCAGCGCGCCTGACTGCAGGGCCGCGGCCAGAGCATCGACGAGCAGGTCGTGGGGCATATGCCGTTGCAGCAGCAGCACCTCGATCAGGGCGCGGGTGCCGTGTTGATCGCCGTGAGTTCTGCGGGCGGCGGCCCACCAGGCTTCGTGGATCGGGGTGAATTTGCCTGCGGCGCGGGCCTGTTCGAGCGCGGTCGCCCCGGGCAGCGCGCCGGGTTTGCGCAGCAGCCCTTCCAGGTAGTGATCGAGCTCGAGTCGCGATCCGCCCTTGGCGAGTAGCCGTTCGTGGCGGGCGATTTCGGTGGGCCCGTCGTAAACGACCAACTCCGAGGCGTGCAGCAGGACCCGGACTTGGCGTTCGATGAACCGGACCGGGACCGAATACTTGTTGGTGCGCACCGATATCTGCGCGTAACGGTCGACCCGCGGTGCGAACCAGCGGCCGGTCTCGAACGGCTCATCCGGCAAGGGGCGCAGCAACCCGGCCTCCGCCGCGAACATTTCCCCGATCGTGCGTGGCCGTGCCCCGATCCGGCGGTTGTCGTCAGCGGCGTCCCACTCATCGATCATCGCGTTGAGCTCGGCGATCGAGTCGACTTCCGGGACCGGGACCAGGCGGTTGCGTCGGAACCAGCCGATACCGGCCGATTGCGACGTCCCGCCGGAAGTCACCCGCGTGTATGGGTGTTCACGCAGACCGCCGCCGGGCAGCTCTTCGATGATGGCGTGCAGGACCCGGTCTCCAAGTCCGAGGTCCACCGTCAGGCAGGGAAGGCGCACGCGAACTGGTTATTAGCCAGGTGGTTGCGAGTTCGGGCGATCCGTCCTACATTGGATGTGCGTCCTCTTCTCGAGGGTTCCCCGGTGATCGCTGGCAGCGGACCCGGATGTAGCGCCACAAGGGCACTAACCGCGTAGTGAACGCGTGCCTGTGCTGTGGCTTCCCGACCTGTGAGGTGATCGGCGCTGTTGCGTCGGGGCCGCTGGTCGGTGCGCATTCGCCTTGATCCTGCTTGAGCATCGTGTGCCGCGAACGGCGTTGATCGCCTGCGGTTTTCGCGGTTGCCGGTGGGGTCGCCGTGGAAGTGGGGCCGCCGATGCGGAAGTCCAATCGCGAGCAACATCGTTGTCGTCGCGCCGTCATTGCCGGTGTATTGCCACCGGCTGTTGCCGTAGTCTGCGTCGGTCTCGCGGTCGCCGAGTCCGGGCAGGCCGGTGTCCCGCTTGGCTCATTGGGTGCGACGGGGCACGTCACAACCGGTGGCGGGGCAGCGTCCGGCGCTGAGTCTTTGGGGAGTCAGGTCCGTGCACTGGTCGCCGAGGTCACGCGACAGTTCGCGCAGGTGATACGGCCCGTTCAGTGGCTGGTGGATGCCGCCCCGGCGTTGGTCCGCCCGGCGGTCGAACGCGTGCGGCAGGCCCGGCAACAGCTGCATGCGCAGATGGGCCGACCCGCGGTGCCGCATCGATGGGTGGCTCGGCGATGACCCGCACACAACGGCACCTGGATCGGTACCTGACAGCGCTGGATTTGGACATAGGCGCTGCGGGCGAGCTGCGTCATCTTGCCGACACCGACAGCCACGGCGGCATAGTTTCCGACCCGACCGATCTGGCTGAGGACTTCGACGTTCGTTGGACGCAGATCGCGTCTCGGCGAGCACGCGACTATGCGACTAGAACTCGTCGTCGCAGACTCGCGCTGACCGCAGTGAGCGTCTGTGTGGTGACAGGCGCGGTCGCCATGGGCGTACTCCTGCACCACACCAACCGAAACACTGCGCCTACTCGGGCCCCGATTGCCGTCGACCAGCGCAGCCCGGGGCAGAGTCCGGTCGCGCAGAAGGGCGGCGACTGCTCTTCGACGCCGGTAGTCACCGGAGACACCGTCCGTGGCTCGGGCACCGGCGGCACCGACTCGGGCCCCGGCGCCGTGATGGCGTTCGAAACCGCCTACTACGTCACGCGGTCCGGGACAGCCGCACGAGCGGTGACTACCCCTGATGCGAATGTGCCTGCGGCAGAGACCATCCAGGCCGGCATCGACACCATCCCCGCGGGCACCGGGTTCTGTGTCCTTGTCGCCCCGGCGGGGCCGAACTCTTGGCACGTCGACCTGACCGAGACCCGGCGGGATCGTGCCCGGGTGGTCTATCGACAGACCGTGACCACCACCGTCGTGGACGGTCGGGTCCTGATCACCGGGATCACGCCGCGATGAGCACCGCATTTGAACCCGAAGAGCTGGCCATCCCGCAGCCGCTCGCTCCCGCGGTCCTTGTGGTCGGGACAGGCGGCGGCGCTGGCGCGACCACCACCGCGTGGGGGCTGGCGGCGGCCATCGGCGCCACGACGGACTGGGACGCGGTCGCCGTCGATGCGAGCACTTCCGGGGGCGACCTCGGCCTGCGCGGAGCAGACGAGCTGATGCGTCCGATGTCGCTGCAAGCGTGGCTGACCGAAATCGGCGACGGCGCAACGTCGGTCACGCGCGAACTGCTGCTCTCGTCGAGCATCGGCGCGGGATTGCTGTGGCAAGACGACACAGCGTTGCCCCCGCGAGCCACCATCGGGACGACCGCGCGACTGCTGAGGATGTCGGGGTATCTGGGCATCTACGACGGCGGCGGGCACGTCTCGGCGCAGCAGCTGCTGCCGCTGATCTGTGACGGCCACACCGGCCTAATCGTCACGGCACCGGCCCGCCGCGGGGCGGCGAACCGGTTGTTCACAAGCCTGAAATGGCTGGACCACAACCTCGGCGTCGACGTCGTCGCCGATACGACAGTTGTTGTGACGCACCAGGATCGGCGAACGGAATCCATCGCTGACGAGATCCGCCGAAGCCTGAGCGGCTGGGTGCGCGACGTGTTCGAGGTCCCCTATGACCCGCATCTGGTGGGCGGGGTCGCTCTGAGCGTCGACCAGCTGCATTCCTCAACCACCACGGCGTACGCCGACATCGTGATGGGAGTCGGCCTGTGAAGCGACCGATCGCCACCCCCGCAACCTGGATCGCGGCGCTCGCCGCGACCACCCTTCTCACCGGCACGACGCCCGCCTTCGCCGCACCGGCACCGGGTTCCGCGAGCGGGCCGGGTTGCCCCGCCGTGGCCGGGATATTCGTGCCGGGCACGGGGGAGACCCACCCGCAAGCGGACCCCGCTCAGCCGATCGGGCTGCTCGGACCGGTCGGTACCGGGCTCAGCGACCGGTTCGGTGACCGATTCCTGTCCCAATTCCTCGGCTACAGCGCCTCGGCATGGGACCGCGGCCTGAGTTACGGCGCCAGCGAGGCCACCGGCATCACCGCCGCCACAGGGGAGCTCACCGATCTCGCCCGACGCTGCAGCGCAGCGAAGTTCGTGCTGGCCGGATACAGCCAGGGCGCCGACGTCATCGGCGACCTCGCCGCAAGCATCGGCTGCGGCAAAGGTCCGATCCCGCCGGAACGAGTGATCGCAGTCGGGTTGATCGCCGACCCGCAGCAAGGCACGGAGGGCGGCAAAGTCGTCGGCCCTCCACTGGACGGGCACGGCATCGCCGGACCACGCCCCAGTGGGTTCTGCCAGCTATCGGCCGTGACCGCGCAAATCTGCGATCCACGGGATAAGTACTGCAACACCAACGCCGCGACCAACCCGATCCTGGCCGGGCTGGGCCGCATCCTCGGCGGTGGAAGCGACCAGCCCGCCGCGCCCGGGCCCGACGGTGCGCGATCCGGCGGGGACAACCCGAGAGGCAACACCGATCAGACGGGGGTGCCCGGTGCCGATGCGGCGCAGCTGCAGGCACTGACCCAGTCGCTGGTGTCCGATCTCGGGCGCGGTGATCTGCCGAAGCTGGCCGACAATCTCAATACCGTTGTGCCACAGGCCCTATCCGGGCGAATCGACCCGGGCGCGGTCACGGCGGTGCAGGACACGCTGCGGCCTCTGGCCGATCTGCTCGGCTGGGCAGACAGCAATCGGGCGGCGACCGAACGGCTGGCCAACGCACCGGCCGGGTCGCCCGAACACCAGGCGAGCCAGGTGCTGACCGCCGCGAAGAACAGCAACCTTGGCACGGCGCTGGATTCGCTGGCCACGATCGCCGGACAAGCCGGCTACGGAGGCGGCGGCCCCACGCCGGATGTCGCCGGGTCGGCGAACGCTTTGGCGTCTTCGACGGCGCCGCTGTCGGCGATGCCTGCGGACACCTTGTCGCAGGCCACGACCGTGTTGTCGATCCTGAGACCGTCGACGGTGTTCGACCAGGTGGTCAACGTCGCGACCAACACCCTCGACTTCGCCACCAACGTCCCGAAGATCCTGGACACCCTGCGCCAGATCGCCACCATCGTCGCGGACGGCGGCATCGACCTGCCCGCGAAAGTCCGTGGCCTGCATGAGCAGTTCGGCACCTTGAACAACCTTTGCAACCCCCTGGTGAAAATGGCCGCCGGAGTCGACCTGCACATGGTGTCGAACCTGCTGGCTATGATCCCCGACCCGCAGGGCGTCGCCCAGATCGCGTCGGTGATCGTCGGCATCCTGGGGAACCTGGACGTCGTCAAGCTCGCGTTGCAGGTCGGCGGGTTCCAGGAACAACTGTGGGGTATCGCTGAAGCGATCACCGGCGGCGGCAACCTCGTCGATATCGGCGCCCGGCTCGTCGGGCTCATTCCGACGCTGCTCGGGTTCGCCACGACCGCGGTGAACACACTGACCGGAGCCGCCAAGACCCCCAGCACCGCGCTCGACACGCCGCAGCCAGGTACGCCGACCGCTTCGATGGGCGGCGCGTCGAACCTGGCGGGCTTGGCCGAGTCACTGGTCAACAGCACGTCCCAAGGAGCGGCGGACCTCGGTCAGTTGGTTACCGACGGCGTCTCGGCGGCCTCGTTCTTCGCCTCGGGCGCACATCAGGGGTACGACCGATTCGTCATCGACGAGTCCGGGCGCACCGCTGTTACCTGGCTGACGGACTGGTTCGCCGGGCGTATCCGGCAGGTCGGAGCCGTGTCGTGAGCACGGAAACGACAGTGGCGTCGGGCGGCAAGGCGATCATGGTCCTCGGGCTGGTCGTCGCGGTGATCGTCATGCTGATCATCGTCTCCGGTCGATCCCGACACACCGACCCCACCTGCCTTCCCGACATGCCCCGGCGCGAGACATCGCGCGGGCCCACCCGTGTCGTGATGCCCATGGCGCCAGGCACTTTCGTCCCGAGTTCGCCGTACGGGCCTCGGGGAAGAGAGTTCCACAGCGGACAGGATTTCGCCGCCGCGGCGGGCACGCCGATCTACTCGGCCACCGACGGCACGGTGGTGGCGGCCGGGCCTGCCGACGGGTTCGGGAACTGGATCGTCATCGACACCACCGACAGCGACGGCCGGACCGTGTCGACGGTCTACGGGCACATGTCGGCCGCGGGCGTGCTCGTCCACACCGGCGATACCGTACGCGCGGGCCAACACATCGCCGATGTCGGCAGCGAGGGCGAATCGTCCGGGCCCCACTTGCATTTCGAAGTCGTGCCCGGAGGAAAGCTGTCCGGCGGTAAACACACCGATCCGATGCAGTGGCTCACCGCCCGCGGCGCGGGCGAGACCGCGACGGACGCCATCGATCTGGTCGCGAACCGCAGCGGACTGACCGGGCGACCTGGCTACGGCAGCGGGTGCGGCCCTGCGCCGGGCGACGGGGGACTGAAGGCGGGCTCGGTGCCGGAGGCGTTCGAGCCGTGGATTGCCCGCGCCGCCGCATTGTGCCCGGAGGTGACCGCGCCGCTGCTGGCCGCGCAGCTGCAACAGGAGTCCGGGTTCCGTGTCGACGCGACCAGCCCGGCAGGCGCGGTCGGGCCCGCCCAGTTCATGCCCGACACCTGGAACGCCCCGGAGGGGCCGGCCGTCGACGCCGACGGTGACGGCCGCAAGGATCCCCGCAGTATCCCCGACGCGGTTGTGAGCCAGGGCCGCTACGACTGCGAATTGGCCGGCATCGCGAAACGTGGCCTGGCAGAAGGCACTTTGCGCGGCGATCTCACCGAACTGTGGCTGTCGATGTACAACTGCGGCGCCGACGAGACCTTGCGGCAGGGACAGGTCTGCCAGAACGGCGAGACCCGCAAGTACGTGCGTGCCATCCCGGCCGCCGCCCGGGCGTTCACCGGCAGTGAATCGGTCGGTTCCTCGATCGGCGGGGCGATCGTCGCCGAGGCGATGCGCTGGCGCGGTCACCCCTACGTGTGGGGCGGCGGCGGGGCGGACGGACCCACCGCCGCCGACGGCGGCGCGCCCGGATTCGACTGCTCCGGCCTCACCCTGCGCGCGGTCGCCGTCGCCACCGACGGCCGGATCATCCTGCCGCGCACCAGCCAGGAACAAGTCGACGACCCGCGCGGCGCTCCCGTACCGGAATCGGCGATCCAGCCGGGAGACCTGGTCTTTCCCGCTGGGCCCGCGCCGGGCCACGTCGCCGTCTACGTGGGCGAAGGGACCGTCGTGCACGCCCCGCAAACAGGCGACGTCGTCAAGACCGCCCCCATGAGCGTTGTCGGCTCCAACCCGTCAGTGAGGAGATTCGGATGAGCACTGAACACCACCACCAGCAACACCAGCCGGACGGCACGTCGACGGACACCGCACCGGACGACGGCCAAGGCGGCACAACGGAATACGACGCCGAGGCGATCGTCGACCTGCGCCGCCAGCGCCTGCGCCCCACCCCCGCACCGGGCGGACCGCAGGAGCCCGACAACGCCGACGAAGATCGCGACGAGATCGGCGACACGCAGGAGATCCCGGACCCGTACGGGGTCGGGCAACACAACCTGCGAACCGACACCATTGACGGAAACGACAGACACCAGGCACGTCCGGTCGTGCTCAAACAAGCCGAGGGCGTCGACACCGACCCGGCCGAGTGGGGCTGGCGCGGCCGGGTCAACGCATTCGGGAGCCGGCTGCGCCCGCCTCGCGACGGCAGCGAGGTCGCTCACCGCCGCGCTGTCGAACGGATCCGACAGCCGTTACCGGGCACGCCGGTGATCCTGGTCGCCAACCCAAAGGGTGGCACCGGAGTCACTCCGGTGACGATCGTGCTGGCCAATATCTTCGGCGTGTACCGCGGCGGCAGTGTGGTGGCCTGGGACGCCAACGAATCCCGCGGCACCCTCGCCGCGCGCGCCGCGGTCAGCACAGACACCGCGCCGACCGTGGTCGATGTGCTGGCGAATGCGCGTGCGTTGTGTTCCCCGGCCGCCGACGCCTCGAGCCTGGCGCGGTACCTGCGACTGCAACCCACGCTCGACGAAGTCCTGGCCTCGGATCACTCCGGCCGTCTCGAGGTGATCGGGCGTAACGAGTGCGCGGCGATCATGGCGGTGCTGCGACGGCACCGGTCCATGGTGGTGATCGACAGCGGCGACAACGATCGAGCCGAACCGTTCTCCTGGTCGGTCGACAACGCCACCCAGCTGGTCGTGCCCCTGGTGTGCCGCCGCGACGCGGCGTATATGGCGCTGAAAATGCTCGACACCATGGCCGCGTACGGGCGCCGGGACCTGGTGACCGGAGCGGTGGTCACCCTCGCCACACAGTCCCCAACCGATCCAGCCGCCCGCGAGGCCATCGTCGGCGCGCTCGAACACGCCGGCATCACCCGAATCTTGGACGTGCCGCACGACCCGCTGCTGGCCGGAGGCGAACGCATCGTGTGGTCGCGCCTGACAGCCTCATCGAGGCGAGCGTGGACACAGGTGGCCGCATCGGTCGCAGACGGGCTCGCCGACATGTTGACGCGCATGTCGGCACCCCTGGAAGGGGCCTACCTGCCCGACAGCTACCGCGCCCCAAGCAGCCGTGCGCCGCGCCGCTGCCGCGGCTGCACCCCCGACGACGCGCGGACCTCCGCGCGGTGCGGATCGGGCTGCCCGAGCGCGAGCATCGCGGTTCCCCACCACGGCCGGCCCTACGGCGAACGGCGGTGAACGCCATGACAACCCGACCGGAACCACCACCACCCAGAAAGGCCCCACCGATGACATCCATCACCCGATCGCACCGGCTACGCACCGCCTGGCGAACTGCGGTCAGCGCTGCCACAGCGTGCCTGATCGTCACGCTCAGCGTCGCGACGGCCGACGCGGCGATCCCCAACCCCCTCGGCGGCATCGCCCCGAACTTCGGGCTGTTCGGCGAGGCCATGGACTCCACCTGGAAACGCCTCGTGGCGTTCATCTGGGCCCTGGTGTTGATCGGCTGCGTCGTGCGAGTGATCGTCGGCGCGTTCAAAGTGCGCCGCGCCAAAGCCCGCGGCTACACCAACGACCTGGCCGAAGGCTCCGAGGAACTCCAAGACGCCCTGATCGCCCTAGGCCTCGTCGCGCTCGCCTCACCGATGGTCGGCACCGTCCTGTTCGTCGTCGGCGGATGAGCCCGGACGTACACCGAAGGGAAACGCTATGAGCACAACAGGATTCGGATCACTCTCGCCCGACGCGAAGCCGCCCTCCACACCACCGGCACCCCTCGGAGCGCCGGGCTCGCGGCGACACGGGCTCGCGCGTCGAGTGTCGATGCGGTGGCTGCTGGCTGCGGGCGCCGCCGGTCTGCTCGTTGTGGTGGCCGCGTTGTCGCTGCACGACGGAAGCGATACCAGTCCCGGCGGCGGGCACGTCCGCGCGGGCCACGGTCCGACCACCGTGACCAGCGGAGTACCCACCGGCTACACCCGAGATCGGGCAGGCGCGGCCACCGCAGCGGTCAACGTCGTTCAGGCACTGACCCAGGCCGGGCAAGGCCGCGTGACCGCGACGGCGGTGCGGTCGGCGTTGACCGCGTCGGATCCCGGACCGGGACTGACGAAATCGCTGGACATCGCGTCCGGCCGCGAGCACGACAGCAACGTCCTCAACGTGCTGCCCGCCGCGGTCACTGTCGAGTCGGTGAACGCCGACACCGCGCAGGTCGCTGTGTGGACCGTCGCGGTGTCACGCGACTCGATCACCCCCGGAGACCCGGTCTCGGTCATGACGCTGTGGTCGAGCACCACCGTGTCGCTGGTCTGGGAACGCGGCGACTGGAAAGCCAAAGACCTCGCCACCCACACCGGACCCACCCCGGACGAGGCCATCGCCCCCGGCTCCGGATCACCGCTGACCCGCCCCCTACAGGGCGGCTACTACACCTTCTACATCGACTAGAGGGAGCCCATGATGCGGCGAATTCTGATGCTCCTGATCGTCACAGCGCTGGCACTGGCCGGAGCCGGCACCGCCAGCGCCGACCCCGAGCCCGGCCCGGCCACCCCGTCGGGGTCACTGCCGAACGGATTCCCCGCGGACCTGCGCAAATTCATCGGCAACACCCCAGAATTCAAAGCGGCCTGGTTCACCGGGACCTGCACCGACCGCGGCGGTGACATCGGCGCCTACATCAACGCCGTGCTGGCCAACGAGGACCGCCTCATCTACTGGTCGATGACCGACGACCAGAAGAAGGCGTACGCCGTCGGCGCGGCCAGAGCCCAGGGACACCATTCCCTCGACCCTCGACTCGAGGCGGACAGCGAACCAAACCGGGAACCGTCGAAAGAGTTGCTGCCCAAGGTATTCCCGTCCGGCGACCCGGCCTACGCATTACCGCAGCCGGCGTGCGCGGACGACCTCAAGAGATGGGCGAATCCCCAATGGAACACGTGGGGTTTCGTCTGGTCGGCCGCACCGGACCAGCAGTCCTTGGCCGAAATGCGCAAGACGGGCGGCGCGCAGACGGTACCCGATAAGGCGTGGACCGCGCCGTGCGGCGGCGACCTTCCTGGAAACTACTGCACCCACGCGTTTTTCGTGAACTGCGACCAGGCCGACGCGCCGAGCGGAGACCAGCGCAACTGCGTCGCGTGGAACACGCATGTGGCACGGCTGTTCGCCGGCACCGCGAACTGGATCGACCAGAACAAATCGCTGTCCGACCGGATCGACGAGACATTGCGCGACACGGGCGTCTACGCGGCCGGCAACGCGGTCGTGAGCGCGTTCAGCTGGGTGTTCGGCACCGCGATCCCGACCGCGATCAAATTCGTCGCCGACCCGCAGTCGGTGATCGACGACTGGGCCAACGCCAGCAAAGCCTCCGCCGTGGACCTGAGTAGCAAGGTTCTGCGCGGCCTCGTCGCGGTCGGCGCCTTCGACCCGTCCCAGGAGTGGTTTCTGCGCTGGTACGCATTGGCGAGCGGTATCGGTATTGCGGTCATGGGCCTGATGACCCTGCTGGCGCTGTGGCGAGCAGCAGCGAAGGGGGAGACCGTGAAAACCATCGCCGCGGACCTGTTCGGCTACCTCCCGGCGGGCGTGCTCCTCATGCTGTTCGCGCCGATGCTCGCGCAACTGATCGTCGGCGCGTCGAATGCCATGTCCGAGAGCATCGTCCGTATCTCCGGTCCGGACATGGGCGACATGGTGACGAACCTGGAACGCTTCAGCGGCAAACTGACCGCGCCCGCGCTGCCCGGCGGTGTCGTTGTCGGATTCCTGCTTTTCCTGCTGCTCATCGCGGGTTCGCTCGCCGTGTTCTTCGGCCTGCTGATGCACGCGGTCGCCTTGCCCGCCCTGGCGATCGCGGCCGGGATCGGGTTCGGCATGTGGGTCCACCCGAAATGGCGCACCAAGGCTCTGCGCCCGGTGCTGCTGTTCATCGGCCTCGTGGCTTCCAAACCCCTGCTGTTCCTTCTGCTGGCTCTGGAAACCTCCGTGGTCAACGCCGCACTGACGGGCCAGCCCGCCGGGCAAGGCACCCTCAGCACACTCGGGCAACTGTGCCTGGTCGTCGTCGCGTTCATCGTCGTCGGCCTCGCCCCGTGGTCTCTGTTGCGCTACGCACCGCTGCTGCCGTCGCGCAGCGACGCCAACGGTTTCGGCGGGCACTCCAGCTCCCTGCTCGCCGGCGCCATGGGCGGATTCGGCGCGAATGCCCTGTCACGACGCCGGTCCCACCACGACTCCTCGACGACCGGCAGTGACACCTCGAGGCGACAGACGGACCGGCGTGGCGGCACCGACGACGGCGATCCGAGCTGGCGGACCTCCGACCGAGACGACGGCCGCAGCCGGACCGAGGCACATCTGGGCGCCACGATGGGCAGCCGCCGAAACGACGCGACCGCCAACACGACAACCGGTGACACGAAAACCGGTGCCCCGGACCGCAGCAGCGGTGGCGGTATCGGCAGGAAGCTCGCGTCCGGACTCGGTAGCAGCGTCGGCAAGGGCGCGGCGATCGCCGCGACCGCGGGCACGGCGGCTATTCCCGTCGCGGCGGCCGGAGCTGCCGCAGCCCTCGAGAAGGGCCGCGCCGCCGCCGAAGCCGCACCCGGGGAGGCCGAGGAATGACAGACCAGCAACGCACCTACATGCTCGGCGGCGAAATCGCCCGCCGTTCCTGGCTCGGCCTGTCACAGCCCGTGCTCGCGACCTGGGGATGCTCGATGCTGGCCGCGATCGCGTTGTATGTGATCGGCGGCGGAGCGACCTGGTCGATCATCGCCATCGCCGCCGGGCTGGCCGCCGTATTCGCCGCGACCATGGAATTCGGCGGCAAACCGTCCTGGGCCTCGCGCGGGCTGCACGCGTTGCGGACCTGGACGCGCCGCCGTCGCGGCGAACACATCTACCGCAACCCCGCCGACCCCGCCTACGGCCACCCTGGGCTCGATCCCGGCTGGGCGCAGCCGCCGCCGTTGGCGAACACCAGCCCGCTGGACGTCGCCGGAACCGGCCTGGACGAGATGTTCATCCTGCGCACCGCGAACCCGGGAGAGCGGACCTTCTTCACTGTGATGCTGGCCGTGGAAGGCGTGGCAGGCGGACTGCGCGGCGACGCCGCCTACGCCGCGACCTCCGCGGCGTTCGGCAGCCTGCAAGCACAGCTGGCCCGGCCGGGCAGCCTCATTCGAGGGATCCAACTGGTCCACCGGTCGGTGCCACTGGACATGACCCCACACCAGCGGTGGGCAGAAGAACAGGTCGGGAAGCTCGGCGACACGCGGCTGCTACCCGCGGTCGAGTCCTACGGGGCATTGATCGATGTGCTCACCCCGCTCGCCGAAGAGCATCGCGTCTTCGTCGTGCTGCGCATCCCGCAAACCGACGAGTTCATGGCCGCCACCGCACGAGCGGCGCGGGCGAAGAACGCGCCGATCGAAGGCGGCATCGCCGCGGTCATCCGCGACGAGGTCGAACGCGCCGCACGCCTGCTGGTGCTGTCCGGGATGGGCCGCGTCGAGGTCTACGGACGCAAACGCGCCTGCGCGGTGCTGCGCGGCTGTATCGATCCCGACTACCGGCTGGGCCGGCACGCCGACTCCGAATGGGACACCTGCTGGCCCAGCTACATCGGCGGAACCGACTGCGTGGCGATCGGCGCCGCGGGCTCCTGGCGCACCCGCGTCGGCTTCATCCCGCCGAGCGCCATCGAACCGGTCCCACTCGGCCCGCTGTGGCTCTCACCGCTGCTGACCGGTGTGGAAGCCGATCCCGGCGACGACGAAACCCCGCCGATGCCGACCATCCGCACGGTGTCGGTGCGCATCGACTTCGTCCCCTCACACAAGGCCCGCGCCGCCGCCAAAGGCGACTTCACCGCCGACGAAGCCCGGAAGCAGAAGGAACGCGCCAAAGGCAAGATCAGCGACGGCTCCGCCGAAGTGCTCGCCTCCGCCTCCGACCGCCGCCGCCAGGACCTGATGCCCGGCTCCGGACACCACGGCGCCGTGTACGCCATCACGGTCGCCGTCACCGGCCGCGACGCCGACGACCTCGACCGCGCCTGCCTGCGCGTCACCGAAGCCGCCACAGAGTCCGCCCTCGCCGAAATCCGCTGGTGCTCAGGCGATCACGACGTCGCCCAGTTCTCCACGCTGCCCCTCGGGCGCGGCCTGGCCGAAACGAGGCACACCCGATGATCCGCCGACTGACTCGCGAACGTACCCGCGCCGGGCACCCCGACAAGACCGGCAGCAAGCCGAGATTGCGCGGAAGACGTTCGTGGCGCGCATCCCGGGGACGCAAGGCCGCACCGGTGGCCGAGCACGGAGATGTCGAGCAGCCCCGGCGCGGCGTGCCGAGACGGCGGCGCCTGCTCGATCGGTACGGCTGGTACGAGCAGCGGCCCGAAGGGGCGTGGACGACGACCCGCCAGGCCGAGGCGCTCAATTTGGCGACCAGCCGTCGCTCCTCGCGGCACGAGGGCGTGGTCGCCGGGCTCAACATCGTCTCCGGCGAGCTCGAGATCCTCGACCCGTTCGCTCTCTACGGCGACGCGATCGCCGGGATCAACGTCTGCGTCATCGGCGACATCGGCCAAGGAAAATCCGCGCTGATCAAAACCGCATTCGGGCTGCGCCAGCTCGTCGCCGATCGGCAGGTCGTCGTGCTGGACAAGAAGCCGCAATCCGGGTGCGGCGAGTACACACCGATCGCCCGGACGCTCGGGGCGGCGTCGATCCGATTCCGGGCCGGCGGCGGCGGAGCATGCGTCAATCTGCTGGACCCCGCGATCAGCACCGGCGGCGAACACGCCGGCGGCCTGACTGGGGTCGTGCCCGCCGGACAGGAAGCGCTCGTGCTGGCGGTGCTGGCCGACAGCATGGGCCGCGAACTCGACGAACGAGAGAAATCCGCGGTCGGGCTCGCGCTCGAACTCGTCAACGCTGATGCCCGCGAGCAGGGCCGTGCCCCGGTGATCCGCGAGCTGGCGATGCGACTGCTCGATCCACAGACTCACGACTTCGGTGCCGTCGGGGGTCGCTGGGCGGAGCGTGGTCTCGAATGGGGCCTCGAGCCGGGCCTGGCGCTGCTGCGATTGGCCGACCGCGACCTCAAAGGACTCGTCGACGCCGAAACCAGCCCGGAAATCCGCGACAGCCTCGACACCCACCCCCTGGTGCACTTCGACTTGAGTGCTCTGCCGACCGACGGGCCCGCTCTGCGAGTCGTCATGACCGTGATCAACACCTGGCTGGCCAACCGGCTTGCCGCTCGCTCCTCGCGATTCGCCCAGACGATTCTCGTGGTCGAAGAGGGCTGGCACGTCGCTCAGGGCAGCACCGGGGAAGTGTTCCAGGCGAACATGAAACTGTCCCGCGGGCTCGGTCTGTGCACCGTGTCGGCGTTTCACCACATTTCGGATCTTCCGGTGGACTCACCGGCGCGGGCGCTTATGCAGGAAGCGTCGATCGTCGTGCTCATGGGGCAAGGCCGCGAAGACGACGTGCGCGAAACGTGCCGCATGTACCGGCTTCCCCCGGGCACCGAGGAGACCCTGATGCGCCTGGGCCGCGGCCAAGCGCTGGTCAAGATCGGGCGGCGCGACCCATTTCTGTTGCAGCACATCAGATCCCCGCTGGAGGTCTCACTCACGGACACCGATCGTGCTGTGAAGGGAAACGCAGCATGACTACGCAACGGCCGCCGCTGCCCAATCCCATCCGCATGGAACCGGTGCTTCCGGCCGGGGTGGTGCTCGCCCTGCACATCGTCTGCGGCGGGTTCGTTGCTGTGTTCGGCGGTGGGGCCCTGTCTGCGTTGCTGTGTTTACGCGGGCCCGCTGCTCCCGGCTGGCGTGAGCTGACCCCCACGCTGGCGCGGCTGACCGAACATTGGAGTGATCCCGCCGCCGCGTGGCCGGCCGACCCGCGACCCGGTCCCGCCTGGCTGACCTGGACCTGCATGATCCTCGTCGCGATCGCCTGGTGCAGCGCGGTGGCGATCGCTGGCGCCGAGATCGACTCCCGCCGCCGTCACCGCCGTCGCCGTGTCGGGCTGGCAACCCGTGGTGACCTGCGCAGGGTCGGGCTCGACCCGCGCACGGCCGCCCGCAAATCCGCCGCCGAATTCCCCGAACAAGCTCGGCGCGAGCCGCGCCGGTATCGACGGAGGTGGCGGCGATGAATGTCCGAAATCGACTCCGGCGGCGGCCGATGGTGCCGGACCGGCGGACCGTCCGGGTCGGGGTCCTGGCCGCCGACCCGCGATCGTCGGTGTGCTTGTCGCCTCGCGACGGCGTCATCGTCTACGGCCCCACCGGATCCGGCAAGACTTGGCGGCTGGCATACCAGCGTGTGTACGACGCACCCGGATTCGTCGCCGCCACCTCGACCAAAACCGATCTGATGGCGGCGACATTCCTCGACCGCGCCGCACAGGGCCGCATCGCGGTGTTCGACCCCGAAGACCTCTCGGGATGGCCCGGGAAAATCCGATGGTCCCTGCTGTCGGGTTGCGCGGACCCGGACGTGGCGATTCGCCGCGCCGAAGCGCTCACCAAGGCGATGCCGCTGGAAGGCACCAAGAACGGCGGCTACTTCGAATCCAAAGCCGCCACCCTGCTGCGCTGCTATCTGCACGCCGCCGCCCTCGACGACCGGTCGATCCGCGACGTGCGCGTCTGGGTGCCCAGCCGCACCAACCGCACCGCCGTCGACATCCTCGGCGCCCACCTGCCCGACTGGGCCGCCGAACTCGAACAGATCCTGGGCTCCAGCTCCGAATCCAGCGACGACGTCCTGGCCGCCGCCGCCCGCCTGCTCGAGCCCCTCGCCTCACCGAAGATGCTTGCCGCGGTGGATGTTCCCGCCGCGGAGTCCTTCGAGGTCGAGTCGTTCGTGTTGGACACCGCGCACGCGAACACCCTCTACCTGCTGTCCAAAGGCACGTCACAGAGCATGGCACCGTTCGTCGCTGCCTTGGCCGCCGAGGTCCACCACGTCGCCGACCGCGCCTCACAGAAACGGCCCGGCAAACGGATCGACCCGCCGGTGCGGCTGGTGCTCGACGAAGTCAACAACGTCGCGCCCATCCCGGAATTGCCCAGCATCATGACCGACAGCGGTGGCAAAGGCATCACCGTCTGGGCGTTCGCGCACAACCAATCCCAGAACGAAATGCGCTGGGGCCAGATCGGTGGGCGCATGCTCGGCCAATCACCACCGGCGATGCTGCTGCTGCCCGGTCTGCGTGGCGACGAACTCGAAGCCGTCTCGCGGCTGCTCGGGCAACGCAAACGATGGGAAGCCAGCCTGTCGCGGACCATGGGCCGCAGCTACCAGCAACGCGACGAACCGGTCCTGCGCGCCGACGAAATCCGCGAACTCGACCACGACCAAGGGCTGCTGATCTACCGCCACGCGCCCGCCGCCGTCCTGCGACTGCCCAGCGTGTGGGACGACCCTCACACCCAACGCCAGGTCCGGGCGGCGCTGGAGACCTTCGAAACCCTCGTCGCCGCAGGCGAACTCCCACCACATCTGCGCCTCGACGCACAGGAAATGAGGCAGCCATGACAGTCGAACCGCACACACCCCCGGATACCGCGCTCGACCGACCTCATCGGAGCACGGGCCGCGACGACGCCTGCCGATTCAGCTGGGCCGACCTCGACACCGCCGATGCCGCACTGCTGTGGCGCGAACTCGCGGACTGGGTCGACTGGCTGCGGCATCGCTACCAACTCGGCAGTCGCGTTCCCTCCTGCTGGTTCCGGCACGGCAGCGCTGTGGAAACGCTCACCGCGCTCTTGGCCGCGCACCAGGCCGCCTACCTACCCGGACCTGACCAGCACGACACACCGCGAGAGGACCTCATCGCCTGGCACCAGCAATGGCTCTGGCCAGCCATCGACCAACTCACTCGTATCAGCGACTTCTCCAGCTGCGGACCGGGACGCTGCGGCTACCGCACCCAACCCCAACCCACCCATCCCGGATTCGACGACTTCGTCCACAACGACCTCGCCGGCCGACCCGAACACGCCCGCAACCCCGCAGCGCCGGAAGAGACCACCGGACCGGAACTCGTCGACGACGAGGACATGGCCGACCTCATCGCAAACCGATCCGCGCAATCGATCCAAGCAGCCGGGCGCACCGTCGCGATCCGCTACGACGGCCGCGTCTGGGTGTACTCGCGTATCGCCGGGGGCTGGATCCCCGAACGCGGCAGCAGGCGACGGCAATGAACGCCACCGGACCACACCCCGACATCCACGAAAGGCGGTGACAGCCAATGTATGTCATCGACGGGCACCCCATCGACGGCGATCGTGGCGACGCGCAAACGGTGCTCGCCGCAGCACACGCCGCCGGAACCCGGCCCCGCTGCACGTGCTACGGCGGCGACGGAGTCGACATGTACATCGCCAAGGTCAGCGGCCGGTACCTGATCAAACGAATGCCCGGCACGGGATCGACCCACGACCCGCTGTGCAGCTCCTACGCACCGCCACCCGAAGTCTCCGGACTGGCGCAGCTGCTGGGGAAGGCGGTGAAAGAGCAGCCCGAAACCACCCGGATCACCCTCGGATTCCCGCTGACCCACCACGGACGGCGCGCCGACCCCACAGCCGCGACCACCGGGGCCGACGACAGCGGCGGCGATCCCACCAAGCTCACGTTGCGCGGTCTGCTACATCTGCTGTGGGACGACGCCGGATTCACCCGATGGACACCAGGCATGCTCGGCAAACGCAACTGGGCCACCATCCGCAAATACCTACTCGCCGCCGCGGAAGACAAGACAACCCACCGGACTCCGCTGGTCAACCGGCTCTGGATACCCGAAACGTTCAACTCCGAGCGCAAGGCCGAGATCATCGCCCGGCGCACAGCCGCCCTGGCCCACATCACCGGCAACCGATCGCGCCGTCGGCTCATGATCGCCGTCGGAGAGATCAAACGCATCACCCCGACCACCACCGGCGCCGCACTGCTGTTCAAGCACGTCCCCGATCTCCCGCTACACCTCGCGGGCGACACCTACGCCCGGATGACCGCGACGTACGGCACCGAACTCACACTGCGAGCCGACAACCCCGACACCCATCTGATCGGAATCCTCACCCTCGGTGAAACAGACACGGGCACAACCGATGTCGAACAGATCGCGGTCATGACAGTGACCCGGCACTGGATCCCCGTCACCACACCCACCGAAAAACGCCTCATCGACCGGCTCACCGACGACCGACGACGGTTCGTCAAATCACTTCGCTACAACCTGAGCCCGGACACCCCCATGGCCGCCCTCACCCTCATCGACACCTCGCCGGTCACCGCGTGCTACATCATCGGCCCCGACGACAGCGACCGGCAGCGCACCTGCATCGACTCACTCCTATCGACGTCGCAGCTGAACTCCTGGATCTTCGACGCCACCACCGAAACACCCCCACCAGCAGCGGCACGGCGTGACCGGCGACCTCACGACCAAACCGACCAACCCACCCTCGAAGTCGAACTCGGCGACCCGCCTGTACAGCGCACACAGGCCGGACCCGGCACAACCGCCTGTCCGAGGCGACTCGGCGAAGGGCAGCAAATGCCATGAGTGACTTCAATTTCTGGCGCGACGTAATCGGCGACGACCTGGTGGTCGACGGCGTGGTGTATTCCGCGACCGAATGGGAGAGCGACGGCGAAGGCGGCGTTCAACGGATCGCCGACCGGGCTCGTCGGGAACTCGCAGACGCGAGCGATGTCATGAATCCGGATGGTGCGAATCTTGATGCAGCAGTTAGAACCCAGCCGCCCGATGCGACAGTCCACGATCATCGCGATCGAGTACGGGAACGCTTCGATCCGCAGTACGAGGCGTATACCGAATTCGAGAACGTGCGCCGCCAGGGAGTGAACGTCGTGTTCGCTGCCGCGACCGACGCCCAGCCGCATCGCGTCGTGCAGATCATCTTCACCGAACATCACGAGTTCGCTGCCCGAGAATTGGTCGCAGATCCCGAGTGGGTGATCTCGTCATCAGTACCCGCATCCATGGATCTCGACGGCGTTGCCTTGCGCCCGATCGGCGCCTATCGCTTGGACGACACGCACCGTCTGGGGGCCGTGATAGGCCAACTCCAAAGGGGACCAACACTCAACGGCACATCACCAACCCGCCGTGAGCCCGTCCTGGTGCCTGCGGCGCATCAAGCAATCCTGCTCGAGTTCCTGACCGATCTCGACAACCACCTCGGTCGAGTTCAGGAAAGGGGGACACTGGACGCGCTCCTTGCTGCTCATCAGGCCGTGAGCAGCGAAATGAGCGTCATGCGGCTCGGGGATATGCACCCGGACATCTACTGGGAGTGCGAGGTACTACAGGCCGAGCTCGACGGAAGGATCGGGCGGGTTCTGAACGGTCTCGAGCCTCTCGATGAAAAGGCAACGGGATATGTCGATCCTGACCCATGGGACGACTACCTGCATTCGCCGACCACCAGTCTCATGGACTCCGCCGTCAGTAGGTCGGTGGAGATCGCTGATCAGATAGAGATCGCCGTTCGACAGCGGTTCGACCCTGCATACCCGCAGTGGAAAGCACTCCACGATGTCGAAACCCGCGGAGTCTATGTCGAATTCGCCGCACCGGCGGCCGGAAACGCCGGACGACGCGTCTCGATCAGCTACCACAGCGCTGATGGGCAGTGGCGCGCCCTCGAATACCGGCGCGAACACAACGAGCACGTCGACCTGACAGAGTACGTCGGTGAGTACCGGGTCGGCTCTGGAGTGCACCCGTGGCTTGGCGAATTCCTCGACGGTCTGGAAACCAGGCCCGTCCTCATCGACGCCCGGACAGGAGAAACGATTCCGTGTCCGGCGGTCCGCGCTCCCGACATAGCACAAGCACAGTTGTGGAAATACGCGACCGACGTCGCCGACCTTGCCGCCGGACTAGACAGAGCACGCGAAACAACAGGCTACCGTGCCGCTTACGAGGAGCTGGCCGACTCGATCACAGAGCCAGGACACAGCACAGAGTGGAGCCACGCCGCCGAACAGCTGCTGGATGAATTCGGCAGTCGGATCGCGAGTTCCGACGCCTTCCGCGAATCGCCCAGTCGCGGAACCGACAGCATCGGGGACCGGGTAAGGCCACCCGTACCGACCGATCGCAGGGGCCGACTCGCCGACGGCTCCCGCGATGGGGCGCGAAGTGGTGACCATGCGCAAGGCGGCCCAGTAGAGCGCGCCGAAGCAACGAGCCCTGACACCACGACATCGTGGGCTCAGCGCATGCGCAGGCGGCTGTCGAAACCCCCGGCGGCGCAAAACCGCCGCCGCATCTGAACTCCGCGTAACCCGTAGCGAAGGAGGCTTCGCGATGACAACACCATTCACATCCCGGGTCGCAGCACACTGCGCTGCCGAGCGGCAGGAGCACGGCCATGGCTGACCCGCTGATCGACCGCGACGTCGAAGCGATCACCGCGGTCGCCGCCCTGGTGAACTCCGGTGACCTGCGCCGCGCCAAACAGCAGGTACGCGAACTCGCCAAGACTTTCGACCGCGAGCGGCTCGGCATGATCTGGCAGTGCGTCTCGATCTGGGAGCGCCACCCGTACGAAGAGGCCAAAGCCGAGATGAGACAGCTCTGGCACAACAACCCGACACAGCGCGCACTCATCGAAAAACTGGTGCCACCAACAGATCCCCACGTCCACAAGGCGCCAGGCAACCCTCTTCCCGCACGACCGGCCGGAGGAAGGAACGTGCGAGCCAACGCCACGAACTCCAACGGCAGCGAGTTCTACCGCCCACCCCGCAACACGCGCCGTCGCGTGGACCCGGCGCTGCGGACCGGCCCGACCCGGCCGTCCAATCGCGAGGAACACAACGTTGTCGACGCGTACTTCGGCGACACCGCAGCCGACCAACGGACCCACGCCGCCGCCCAGCGACGTCGGCAGCGCACGGGTGAGGAAACAATCGACGACACCGAGCTGCTAGACGAGGCCCCGGACGGCCGGGCCGGCGTCGACGACAACAAGCCGTTCACCCGCGACAGTCGAAAACCGTTCGCGTCGCTGGATATTCAGCACGACAGCGGCTACGACGACGACCGCTACAAAGAGGTCGAGGACTACTACCGAGACCAGGACAAAGCAGACGCCACCCCACCCCTGCGCGGGCTGCCCTGCGTGGCCTGCCGCCTCGAACGCGCGACACTCGACAGCAGCACCTCACCCTACGGGTTGCCGTACAACGAACGCATCCGATCCGGACGCGGCGACGACGGACTCTGCAACCCATGCCGGACCGACGGAATGACCGGAATCCGGGAACTTCCCTTGGGACACAGCAAAATCGACGCCATCAACGCCCGATGCGAATTCATCGCCGAACACAACGGCCCAGCCGCACGCAGCATCCTTCGGCAGGAATGGCACCAGTGCAGGGACATGGGCGACATCGGATACCGCGCCATCGAATCCTGGGTCCGCAACCACCCCGAACTACCGCAGACACCCAAACAGCAGACACCGCACAGCATCTCGAAGGTCGCCACAGAGCCGGTCGCCGCCAGCAACGGATGGTGTGAGGGCTGCAGCGAATACCGGCAAGTCACCGACGGACAGTGCGTCGACTGCCGTCCCGCCTCGACTGCTCCACCCAGCAGGCTGCTCAAGAAGGGCGAGGTACGCAGCCGCAGCGAGCGTACCGAGCGCACACAACAGCCGGCGGCAGTCGTCAGCGGAGAACAACGGCGCCAACGCGTCTGGCGAAGCCAATCCTCGGCTCGGCAGGCCGTCCGGCGCCGCCACCTGTAAGTCGTACCGACTCACCCATCGAGGATCCGTCATGACCACGAGACAACCGCCTCGCCACCTCCTACCTCGCCGCATTCGCAATCCTCGCCGACCCCGCCCAGCCGCACGAAACACGCCAACCCAGCAGGGCCGAGTTCGACACGCTGCACGACGCACTCACCTGGCTGCACGACGCACTCACCTGGCTGCACGACCGCGCCCACCACGACACCTCGGCGGCCGAACCAGCGCTAGCCGCGGCAGCTGTCTACACCCGATCCGGGGACCGCCAAGAATTCACCGCGATACACCGATTCGGGGTCGGCACCGGCCCCGAACTCGCCGACGCGATCCAGACGGCGATCACGGCCGCTCGCCCGGTCGCCCAACAACCGACCCGAACAGCACCGACTCGGCCGGACACCGGCGATCCCGCTTCCGAGGCAGCCCAAGCGCTGGACCAGGCTTTCGCAGGCGGTTTCAGCATCCAGTTCGCCGATCCCGCTGAACCTCGCCGAATCCTCATCGTCGGCATGATCGATCGGGAATGGACGACTATCGAGTATCTGCACGACCCACCGCGCCGCAGCGAACTCCGCGAAATCGGCCGCGTCGGCGTCCCGCACTACGCACGAGTCACCGACATGCTCGCCGACCTCGCTATCGGCGCCCCCTACCGCGCCACTGCACGAGCCGGACAACACCTACCCGCGGTGACCGTACCGGCCGAGATCGTCCAAGACCTGTGCGCGTTCCAAGCCCGCCTCGATGCGCTAGCGGCGACAGCCCGAATCTGCGCGTGCGACCACCCGGAGATCCTGCCCGCCACGCCACACGGCGGGGCCGTCGCGGCAGCAGAACCCGAAACCGCCGCGACCGGCATCCACCTCGCCGACACGGCGCGCGGCCGCCGTAGGACGCGCGGACGCCGCCACACGGCAGGCGCACGAATACGACGAAAGGCACTGTTGTGAGCCGCATCCCGCTGCAGACCCTCGACGCCGCCCACCATCCCGACCGAGAAGTCATCGTCGGCTGGGACCGCGGCCTCCGGACCTACTTCGCGCAAGTCTTCGACGGCCACGACCACACCGGAGGGGACATCATCCTGCTCGACATCGGCAATTGGTTCGGCGAGTTCACCGACCCACAGGACGTGATCGACATCGTCCGACCATACGCAGCAGTCGGCGACGACCTTCACGATCAACTGGTCCGCGACCGAGACCCACAAGGACCCGGACACCAAGCAGAACCAATGCCCGGACTCTCCGACCCCGGCGAATCTCCGCTCCCCACCGCACAGTCGGCGCCTGGTCTCCCCGGGCCCGACATGACTCCGGAGAACTACCTCGCCGCCTTCGCGAGCCACGGCAGCGACAACACCGCTGCCCAGACTTTCACCAGTTTGCGCCGCGCTGTCGAGTGGCTGGAAATGAATGTTGCGGCTGGCGAACCGGATGACACAATCGACGTAACGATCACTGTGAGAGTCCCGGAATCGGCAGCGGCGCAACGGATTCTGACTCTCGACAGCAGCCCGGCGGCCGACACATCGGCCGAACTCGCCGTATTGGCCGAGCTGACACGGCCGATGCCCGAACCCACCGGCATGGCATGGCTGGACGAGACTCGCCTCGACTTCCTCGTCGAGGACTACCTCGCCACCACCATCGATGACCACGACCCGCAATTCGTATCGCGGCGACTTGAGACGCGACTACGACGCGACAACATCAGAGACCAGATCGTCGACTACCTGCGTTATATCGGCCGCGAACACGCCGAGAACCCGACCGAGGCGGTCGACACGATCGGGCAACACCTCGACTTCACCGCCAACGGGGAAATACACGACCAGCCACCCGAAACATGGATCGACCGTCTACCGCGTCAATTGCACGACGAATACCTCCGGATCTGTGCGACCGGACTGGTCACTCACATCAACGACCCCGATAACGATGCCAGGCGTATCGACATCAGCATGAAAGGAGTCGGCGACACACCATGGCACGTGGTGGCTATGGAGGTGAACGAGAAACCCGGCTTCACCACCGCGAACCGGTACGACCTCGGGCGCTACCGAAACGTTGACGAGCTGACCAACGCGCTCGAATCACGGGCTGACGACCCGATCCGCATACCGGACGAGACGAAAGCGGAACTGACGGAGTTTCAAGATCGAGTGGTTCACCTCCGAGAACTCATTGACGGCGGACAAAGGCTCCGCAGCACGCTGCGAGATGACTCTTCGGAGTCGAGATCACGCAGTTCCCTAAGATGCAGCGAGGCACTGGAACTGGGCTCAGGCCAGGACGAACGGCGTCGAGGTGATGCACCCGTCCGGACCAACAGGAATGCGACTCCCGAGCAACAGGAACGTCGCAGACGACAGCGCACCCTGCCTCCCGTACAAACACAGGTCCGCCGCCACCTCTGACTCCCGAAGGACACCCGTGGCCGGAAATACCATCAACGCTCTCGACCTACAGATAGCTCGTATCATCACCGCGCTTGTCGAATCCGGTGACATCGAGGCGGCGCTGCGATGTCGACGACAGCTCGACAGCAGCATTATCGCAGCCGGCACACTGGCCGTCATCGGGCGGTCTTTGTCGACCTGGGCGAAGTACCCTACTTATCTCGTAACGGTTGTTCGGTCGGTGTTGGACGCCTGGAAGTTCCCGGGCTGCAAATCCTTTCGAAAGGCGTGGCGCCTTCACCGGTTGAGTGATCGTTCGGTGGACCCGGTCGCGGTTGACTCCTGGTTTCTCCCCAGGACTGCGAGTCCTCCTGAAAGGCTGCGAGCACCGCGGCCGGGTCTGCCGACTTGCCGACTGCTGACCGCTGTTGTGGTCCCGGGCCCGAGCCCTGTCGGAAGGCCCGCGGCAGTGGTCGGCATCTCCTGCTGCCTCGATCCCTGCAAATCTCGTGGGCCCCGGGCCCTGATACAAGGCCGTGGGTGAGGCGGCGGGATCGGCCGGGCAGGGTATCGGCGGTGTGTCGGCCCTGCCCGGCCGTCGTAATCGGTTGGGATAGCTCGTGGTTCGAGCCCGCCCGCACGACCGGACGCCCCGTCATTCGTGAGCTTCGAGCTCTGACAGAGACAGGTGCCGTGCGGGTGAGCTGGGATCGCGAACAGCTCATCGGAGGCCAGCCCACAGAGGCTCGTAAGTAGGGTGCTGCGCGTTTCCGCCCGGGTCACGGACCACTGGAAAACACCTGATGGAGGACGGGATTGAACATCTACTGCGGCATCGACTGGGCCGAAGGGCACCACGATATCGCCATCATCGACGCGGACGGAAAGCTCGTCACGAAGAAGCGAATCGCCGATACCCCCACCGGTTTCGCCGAGCTGACGCGGCTGCTGGCCGACGCCGGAGACACCGCCGACGACCCGATCCCGGTCGCGATCGAGACCCCACGCGGGCTCATGGTTGCCGCCCTGCGCGCGTCGGCGCGGCCGGTGTTCGCGATCAACCCGATGGCGGTCGCCCGCTACCGGGAACGCCACTCGATGGCCCGCACCAAGTCCGACCACGCCGACGCCATGACATTGGCCAACATCCTGCGCGTCGACGCCCACATGCATCGGCCGATGCCCGCCGACAGCGAACTGGCCCAAGCCATCGCGGTCCTCGCCCGCGCCCAGCAGGACGCGGTCTGGCGGCGCACCAAGGCCAGCAACGAACTGCGGTCGCTGCTGCGCGAGTACTACCCGGCCTTCCTCGACGCCTTTTCCGGAAAGTCGGCCACCAACCTGGCCAAGCCCGACGCACGCGCTGTCCTCGCGCTCGCGCCTACTCCAGCGCAGGCGGCCAAGCTCACCAAGGCCCGCGTCGCCGCCGCACTGCGCCGCGCCGGCCGTGCTCGCCGCATCGACGAGTTGGCCGCCGAACTTCTCGACCGGCTCCAGCGGCCGCAACTGCGCCAGCCCGAGCTGGTGGAGAAGGCGATGGGCCGCCAGGCCCTCGCGCTGCTGGCCACCCTCGACGCCGCCTGTCACGGCGCCGACGACCTCGAACAAGCCACCGCCGAGCAGTTCCGCAAACACCCCGACTACGCCATCATCGTGAGCTTTCCCGGCCTCGCCGACCTCACCGGCGCACGGGTGCTCGCCGAAATCGGCGACGACCGCAAGCGATTCGCGAACGCTCGTGCACTGAAGGCCTACGCCGGATCCGCGCCCGTCACGCGAGCCTCCGGCAAAACCATCTCCATCACCTACCGCCGGATCAAGAACGACCGCCTCGCCGCCGCCGGATGGATCTGGGCATTCGCCGCCGCAGTCAACCCCGGCCCCGGCCGCGCCCACTACCAACACCGCCGAGCCCACGGAGACCGGCACACACCGGCACTGCGGCACCTGTTCAACAAGATGCTCGGGCAACTGCATCACTGTCTCCAAACTCGTCAGTCATTCGATCCCGTCAAAGCCTTCGGCCCAGCCGCTCCACCGCGCGAGAACGCCGCTGCTTGACAGTTAGAGCCATCGGAGGTCTTACGAGACGGCTGTGGAAAGGCATCGCGACGCATGGCGGGAGAATCCACAGCACCGCGAACTGATCGCGACTCTGGTCCCCGACGTCGACCCGCACCGGTATTTGTCGAAATCGTCAGAAGATGGCGAGGCAACCGGAAGACCGTGGCCGAAAACGGCGCCAGCAAACCGAACCCGAGCCGAGCTGCGTGCGTTGGCGGCGACTGCCAGGTCCGGACAATTCCTTGTCTTTTCCGGTCACCGTCCCGAGCGTGACGGGACAGTGGGCGCTGGGTGCCTCAGCCAATGGTGGCCCGCACCCTTCGTGATCTGCGGAACGGAGTACGCAACCGCCGAGCACTGGATGATGGCCAGCAAGGCGCGCCTGATGGGCGACCACGACACGGCCGAGCGGATACTCACCTGCGGGAGCCCGTCCGAGGCCAAGCAAATCGGTCGCCGAGTTCGGCCGTTCGACCAGCGGCGTTGGGACGCGATCCGGTTCGACTTGGTGGTCTGCGGCAATCTGGCCAAGTTCACGCAGCACGCAGACCTCGGTGAGTACTTGTTGGGGACGGGCAAGCAGATCCTGGTCGAAGCGAGTCCGTGGGACAGAGTCTGGGGCATCGGTCTGGCCGCCGATGATCCGCGAGTTCGGGAACCGGACCATTGGCGAGGATCAAATCTGCTCGGTTTCGCGCTGATGGAAGTCCGGACAAGAATCGACGCCCATGTCGGTGCGCTTTCAACGAAGCGCACGGCTCCGGTGGCGGCCTTCCCGGACTTCACGGCGGTGCCTGGGTTCGGCGCCAAACGAGAGCGCTCGGTGCGTCGCCGCACCGCGCCGGGACGATCAGCAAAAGCAAAACGGCAGCGGCGCCTTTAGCCAGCGGCAACCCAGAGTAATAGGGGCCTGCCCGGGAAGGCGTGCAGGTTCGGCCCGGCTGCAACTTGTGACGGTTGATTGGGCTCGGTCACGGTAGGGCGCGAGGTTGGAGACGTCGCAGACCGGGCAGTTGAAAGGCGTGCTTGGCCAGGGCGGAGCGCCACGAGCGGTCGCGGACGGCGAGGCGCCGATGGCTGGCAAGCCATAGCGCGACGCCGAAGACGAGCCAGCCGAGATGGGCCAACGGCGCCTTGTACGGAAACAGCAGGATGGATCCGATGGAGTCGATTACAAGGAGTATGGCGAGGAATCGCGCGAGACCGGGATATAGCGCCCAGGCCAGGAGAAGTACCAGTGCGATGGTGACGCTCAGCCCCGTCTGGCCCATGGTGGAGGTCCCTCTCGGTGTCGGGCGAGCTTGCGGCTACCGGGAATTGTCCGCCGCAGATCGACTGGCATCAAGAGGCGAGCACTGACCGCCACAGTGTGCTGGTGTGCTACAGCGACCGGCGGCCCCGTCGAACCGGCAGCGAACGCTGTCGGCGCAGGAGTTTTCGCCGCCGCCGGGTGCCGCGTGTGGCGTCCTCCGTTGTCGATCCCGCGTTGGGTGGCGCGTCGTCGCGGCGCGCCGACGGCACGGGAGAGACACTGCCGGGCGATGGCAAGGATTTGTCAACACCGGGATCTGGAGGATCAGTGACCGGCTGATCGACGGCAGGAGCATCAGTTTGGGGAAGAACTGCGGCGGCGTGGTCGCTGTCGCGGAGCGCTTCTTCCTCGTGGACGATACGCCGTCGCAGCTCAGCGGCGAAATCCACGAGATGTTGGTCGATGCCAGGGAACCACGGGGGCGTAGGGCTCAGCATCGGGGGTCGCGTCCCAGCTAGGATGAGTGCGGCATGCTCGGAGAGTCGGCTTATCGCGCCCGCCGCTGAAGTATGTTCGGCGGTGGACGTGTCGTCGGTGAGCGCCAATGTCTCAAGTTTTAGCGCACCGGCGGCGTTGGCTGCGGCTGTGTGCCGGTTTTCTGTCTCGCGGGCGACCCATCGTTGAGCGCGGCCGGCCAGCATGGAGGCGGGATCTTGGGTCTCCAGCAGGCCGGGGCCGAAGTCGGTGAAGTCGTCGGTGGTGATCGAACCGATCAGCGCATTACTGTTTAAGCCGGTGGCGTCGGCGTGAGCGATCGCGTCGAGCAAGGCGGAGAAATGCCGGGAGCGGGTGGCTTCGGCGTACACAACCACGGGCAGGGCCCGGTACAGCAGGTAGCGTCCGCGCTCGTCGGACAGCTGCTTGATGTAGTGCTCATGGTCGTGACGTAACCGGTCGAGACGCTGGATACGCGTCCGCCGGGTGACGTCGTCTGAACCGGACTCGGGAGCGGGCGCGACGGCGGCTTCCATGTGCGCTGCTGGTCCGGGGCCGCCGGTGAGGCGGCGCCGGAGTTCGTCGGCGAGATCGGCGAGTTCGGTGTCGACGCCGGGATGACGGCTCGGCACGGGTGGGCAGCCTGCGACGGGAGCGTCACGCAAAGCCCGGAACCGGCCCGATTGCGCCAGTACTTCGCGGCGATTGACGGCCGCGGCGGCGGCATACAGCGCCGCGTCGCCGGAGACATTCGCGGTCAAGGTGTCGGTCGCCGCGGACACAGCTGCGGTCGCGGGGGTGAGATGCTGCGCGATCCAGTCGTCGGCGCGAGCACACAGCACTGCTGCCACATCGCGGGCGGTCGCCAGGCTGTCGCCGAGGTCCTCGCCGTTGTTGGTGGCGATGTCGGCGACGAGGGCCCGGCTGTCGAGCCAATGCTGATCGGCCAGCGCGATCGTGTCGAGCAGGGTCTGGAATCGGTCGGAGGTTTCGGCGTCGCGATAGAGCACGACCGGCAGCGCCCGGTCGAGCAGGTGACGGCCGCGTGTGTCGGCGAGCAGCCCGGTGATGTGGTCGTAGATGCCGCGCAGCCGCGCCGGGTCGTCGATGCGGGCCTGTTCGAGTCGCATGGTTTCGGTGGCGGTGAGATTGTCATCCTCGCGAGCCAGGACCCTCGCGAACATCGCCTGTTCGGTGAGCGGGTCTTCGGGCTGCTGCTCGCAGGTCGGGTCGAGGGCGTCGATGGCCTGGTAGATGTGGTTGGATTCCGCGCCACGGGTGAGCCCGACGTAGGCCAGGGCACGCCCGAGCGTGGCGTTGATCAACAGGCGACACCGGTCGACTGTGCTGCCCTGGCTGCGATGCACCGTGGACGCGTAGCCGAGCTCGACGTTAGTGGCCACATAATCGGCCGGTAGCCGGACACTGCCGCGGTGATCGACACCGAGAACAGTGATCGACCCGTCGCCGTGCACTTTCCGGATGCGCCACAGGTCGCCGTTGTCGATGCCGGTGCCGCGGCGTTTGCCTCCGGTGATCCGCAACCGGTTGTCGTTGACGCGGGTCACCACGACGTCGCCGACATAGCCGTCAGCGCTGTCGGACAACCGCACCGAGCCGCGCATGGTGTCGACACGCCCGGACACGGTGTGCGCCGCTTGGGCGGCGAGGTTCAAGGCGGCGACGTCATCGAGCGTGGCCGCGAGCATCAACGACGATTTCCCGGCGGCGATATCGGCGAGGTGATCGGCCAGGATGCGCTCACGCAGCTCGTCGACCATCCCGGAGGTGACCCGTCCGGCATCGCTGTAGAACTTCCACGCCGTCTCCGCGTCGCCGGCACGGACCGCCAGTGTCGCTGCGGCCTCGGCGGCGGTCTTGAATCGGACGATCGTCATCAGCGTCGGTGCGCAGGTGTCGGCGGCGACGAGACGCAGTGCGCCACCGGACTCGACGGCCGACAGCTGGTGCGGATCTCCGACCCATCGCACGATGGCGCCGTGCTGGTGGGCGAGGCGTTGCAGCTGGTCGAGGTCGTGGGTGGCCGCCATCGCGGCTTCGTCCACGAGCAGCATCGCACCTGGGGTGATGCCGGTGGGCAGCCGGTACTTGGCCAGGGTGAGGATCCGGGCGACGGTGGAGCCGCGCACGCCGATGCTGTCGCCGAGTTCGCGGGCCGCGTTCTTCGACGGACCGAGCGCCAGCACCGACCTCCCGCTGGCTCGCCAGGCGCGGGCGACGACCTTCATGGCGGTGGTCTTGCCGCTGCCGGCGGGGCCGACGGCGGCGGTCAACGCCATCCCTGATGTGCAGAGGTGATGCGCGATCGCCCGCTGCGCGGCGTTGAGACGGCGGCGACGCCGGCGAGGTTGGGCCCGCTCGACTTCGGCGATGGCCGCGTCGACCGCGGTGCGGGGCAGGTAGTGCTTGGTGGCGGTGTTGGCCGCGTCCAGCAGGCGGTGCTCCGCGGCGAGGACTTCGTCGCTGGTGTAGCGGATCGCGCCGGTGACGGTGAATTCGCTTTCCCCGTTGTGCCGCGCGATGGCCGCGGGCACCGGGTCCGGGTCAATGGTCAATCGGATGCTGTGTCCGTCGCGGACGGCCTGCACGATTTCCTCGACGGCGGCGCGCTGCGCGGTGTCGCTGTCGAAATCGCACAGACCGACTCGTTCGTCGGCGGCGGAATAGATATTGGCCTCGGTCCAGGTCGCCCGGCGCCGCGCGATCGTGGCCGTGACTTCTCCGGCGATTCGTTTCGGGTCGTAGGTGGTGCGCCGGGTGGCGGTGAATGCGTCGTCGATGTCAGCGAGCAACTCGTCATCGTCGTGTGAGCGCAGCAGTCCCCGGACCTGCGCGATGGCCGGAGTGCGGTCGCCGATGTGCAGGCCGATGCATTGGTCCATGGCGTGCTCGATCGCCGTGTTCAGGTGTGTGTCGTCGGCTCGCAGAACTTCGAAGGCGCCGCCGAGGGCCACACCCGCGGCGATGGCGACTCGGCGGGCGTCGAATGTGGCTGGATGGTGGTCGAGCCGATGTTGTTCGAGGAGATCGGTGACGAACCGTCGTGCGTCGCGGCCGTCGCCGAGGAAACCGCGGACCCGGCGATCCCAGGCGGCCAGCATGTCGCGCAGGCTGTGCGGTTCGGCTTTGGCGTCCCGGGTTTCCAGCGTCGCCTGCTGCGCCAGCTTGGCTTGGGTGCGCTTGTCGGGATTGTGGCCGTGTGCTCGCCGGTACGCGGCGAGGAGTTGTTCGGTGCGGGCAATGATCGCGGTGCGGCGCCGGGAGAAGAACTCGATCATGGCATCGGAGATACCGGCGATCTCGAGCACCGGTTGCTTGCCGCGGCCACGGGACCGTGCCTCGAACCGCAACCCGAGCCGGCGCCGCAGCTTGCCGACGATCATCGCGTTGTAGCGGCACGACAACGCGACCGCGCCGCCGTAGAGCGGGCGCGCGTCCAGCGAGGACCATTTGCCGTCGCTGCCTTCGACTTTCGCCGATATCGTGGCGTGCGTGTGCGGTAACGGGTCACCCGTGCGCGAGTCGTAGTGACGGAACAACGCGACCGTGAACCCGGTCGCGTCGATCTGCCGGACGCCGTTGTGGCCGCGGCGGGTGACCGCGTACCGCTGCTCGGCCCACTCCAGGGTTTCGCGCATCGCTTCCTCATGGCACTCCCAGATGACCCGGCGCACCTCGTCGTCGGCCAAACCCCACAGGATCGCGATCGATTTCTGCGGAGTGAAGACGCAGTCGAACCCGGCGACGGCCTTGCGCGACTTCTGTTGCTCCTGGGCGAGCGCGTCCTCGATGGCCTCGGTCGACGGCTCGGCGCCGAGTTCGGCGGTCAGATGCACACGGGTGGCCTCGGTGCGCAGCATCATCCGCTCGTCGTAGGTCGGTCGCCGCTTTTCCTTCTCGGTGAACGCGACCACCATCCGATCGAGCAGTTCCGATATCGGCGTCTTGGAGGAGAATTGATAGAAATTCGCACCCAAACTCGCGGCCGCGATCGCCTCGTCAATAGTCTTTCCGTCGGCCAAGGCTTCGGTGATGATACGGTTCGCGTCCGGGTGCATTCCCTCGCCGAACAACAATTGCATCTGCTGTTCGGTCACCTCGCCCGATAGACCGAGTGCGGCTGCTCCGCGACCGAACCACTGACCCGGCGGGCATCCGTGTGCGGTGTAGTAGTCGGTGAGGTCACGGGTGCGATCCCGAAGACGGTCGCCTGTGGCGACCTGCTGGGTCAAGTACTCGTAGCCGTCACCGGAATGCAGCCGGTGAAGTGTCATCACCTATTCAAAAGTCCCCCGAGTCGCATCGCGATGCAAGGGGTGTGACGCATATAAAAGCAAAGCCCATATGGGATGTAATGGGCAGTGATGGCGCGAGAAAGAATGGTGTACAGAAGGGAGTGGTAGCAGCGCTACAGTGAAATTCTGGAGAAACAGAATGGGAGAGCGGACAAGGCTTGTGAAGCCCCGCAACCCCTGGGGCGACCTGCGGGCGGGGACGTCAGGAAGTGGAGGACGACATGGACAGCCAGCAGCCACGCAAGCGTTCGACGTCGGGGCGGGCGATCGCACGCCGCATCGCCGCGCAGGCAGTGCGGCATCAGCTCGAGATCGCCCGGGCCAACGGCGACGACCTCTACCTGTTCCGTCGTCATCGCGATGCCCAGAAGCGGGCCGCCGAGCGCCGCGACGCAGCGATTGCCGCCGCGACGACTCGATACGAGACAGCCGTGGCGAAAGCGAAAGACTCCTACGAGAAGGTGGTGGCCGCCGCGCTGCCGGAGCAGAGCGACGCGCTGCGCCGGATGAAACACCGCGGCGTCAGCGACGCCGATCTCGGCACCTGGGCCGAGATGCCGGTCGGTGAACTGCGCAAGCTGCTCGGCGGCAGCCGACGCGCAGCGTCCAACGGCAAAGCGCGGCGAGCGCGTCCCGGCCCGGCGGGCGATTCCGCCGGGAAACCGCCGGTGTCGGCGAGGGACGACATGGCGGGACTATCGGAGTTCGGAGGGAAGCAACCGCCGCAGGACCGAAGCGCGGACGATCCGCGCGGCGAGGCGGGAACGCCACGCGCCGTGCTTGACGGCGAAGACGACGTGCCCGGCCAGCCACAGCAGCACCCCAGCCAGCAGCCAGCCGATATGCGCGGCGGGGGCCCGGTCGGGAAACAGAGCCAACGTGAGGACGGAATCGAACATCAGCAAGATTCCGGCGACCCGGGCGAGGATGGGAAATAGGGACCAGAAGATCAGGAAGCCTGCAATGGCAATGGCAATCAACCAGATCAGTGCCATGGCTGAGCCTTTCTCTGCACGGCCGGGGCCGACGGACGTGTTGGTGAATCGCGATGGTGTGGTGGCTGGGCGTGGACTGCGGGGGCCGTGTCGGTGAGTCACCGCGCACCTATCGGGGCAGGCAGGACAGATGCCGACACGGCCCCCGCAATCCATGCAGGGCCACGGCGGTTGACCGCGGTCAGGTGCCGTGCTGCTCGCCGGGGGAGGCGGCCCCAAACCCGGGACGGTTCACTGTCGCCGTCGGTGTCGCAGGGCGAGGGGTGGGTATCCGGCAGGCTCCAGTCGTAGGAGCTGCCGGGATGGGGCGCGCCGCGCGACATGCGGGGGGTGGCAAGGCGCTCGCGGCGCACGTCGTTGAGTTGTTCGGACTCGCGATCCAGACAGTCGTCAACGATCACGGTCAGATCGTGGACGACCGCCTCGAGAACGCGACAGCGGTCCGAGAGTTCAGCGACCAGAGCACGTAGCCGAGCATCTCGGCCTCCAGGTCAACTCGTAGGAGTGGCTCGGACATGACGCACGCATCCGCCGGTGCCCGCGGCTCAGGTGGGTAGCGGGGTCAGCGGTCGACGGTGATAGTGCTCGAATTGAGCCCGCCGGAAATCGGCGGCAGCGACACGGACACCGCGATCAGACAAACTCGCCACGTAGCGATCGAGACGAGCCCGGGCCGCGTCATGATCGTGCGGGGAGACGCTGCGGGCGATCTGTTCCATCAGCTCATGCGCGCGCCGGTCGATCGTGGGATAGCGACTGGCCCAGGAGCCCTGCATACGTTCCCACTGATCCGGGTCGTAGGTGAGGTCACCGACCCACCCATCGATGTGCGCGGTCGCAGTCACAACAGTCATCGTTTTGCCTTTCAGGACGAGCGAACGGAAACAACGACGCCGGTCCACCCGGGGGGGCGCCGCGCCGCCGGGAGCGGGCGGGACGGGGAGGGGGGGGGCCAGACAGGACTGACAGGACCGGGAGGACCGGCGCC
>NZ_JARWQD010000306.1 GCF_029869545.1 Nocardia wallacei
GGGGGGGGGGGGTTTGGGGGTTTCTTTGCGGGTTTTTTTTTGGGGGGGGGGGGTCCCTTTTTGGCTTTCTTCCTTTTCTTTTATTAACCGGGGGGGGGGGGGGTGGCCCCCGCCGCCCCCCCCCGGGGGGGGGGCCCAGGCCACCCTGCGCGCGCAGGGCGAGGAGCGGGCCCGGCAGCTGGAACGCCTCGACGACCGGGCGCGGCCCATGCTCGAGCGCATCGCCGCGGGCGACGACCTCACCGGCACCGAGCGGCACGAATCCCGTTTGCTGGAGGCCGAACTCCGCGACAGCCTGCGCGCGCCCGCGCTCACCACGGCCGCCCTGGCCGCCGCGACCCGCGGTGCCCGCGGGCGGGGCGTGGAGGTGCTGCTGCTCGACGACGGCGGCCTGTCCGAGGCCGCCGACGGGCTGGTGTCGACCGTCCTCGACACGGCCGCACAGCAATTGGACAAGGCCAACGCCGGATCGATCACCGTGCGCATCCTGCCGCCCGGCCGCCACGTCCTGGCCACCATTCTCGTCGACGGCCCGTCGGAGATGCGCCGCATCGAGATCGACCACGAGGGCATCGCCCACACCCTCGTGGAGCACGGCTAGCTCACTCCCAGTGGCGGCGCCCGTAGAGCATCGTGAGGACCTTGGCGACCTTGGTGTCGGTCTCGGGCGTGCGGTCGAAGGTGGTCAGGGCCATCAGGGGCGCGAAGCGCTGGCGGGCCACGGCGTGGGCGAAGGTGAACTCCCGCAGGCCGTCCGGGCCGTGGATGCGGCCGAAGCCGGAATCGGCGACGCCGCCGAACGGCAGGGACGGGATCTGCGGGAAGTTGAATACCGCGTTCACGCCGACCATTCCGGTGCGCAGCCGGTCGGCCAGCTCCGCGCCCCGGGCCTTCGAGTAGACCGCCGCCGCCAGGCCGTAGCGGCTCGCGTTCGCGCGCTCGATCGCCTCGTCCATATCCGCCACCGGCGCCACCGTCAGTGTGGGACCGAAGGTTTCGTCGGTGACCGCGGCGGCGTCCTCGGGCACGTCCACCAGCACCGTGGGCTGCACGACCTGTCCGGAGATCTCCTCGGCGCCGCCGGTGAGCGCGCGGCCGCCCCGGGCGATCGCGTCCTGCATGTGACGGCGGATGACCTCCACCTGTTTCGGCATCGTGATCGGGCCGATCCGGGCGCCCGGGTCGGCACCGGCACGTACCGATTTCGCCTGTGCCACCAGCTTTTCCAGGAACTCGTCGTAGACCTGACGGTGCACGTAGACGCGCTCGGTGCCGATGCAGGACTGCCCGGCATTGGCCATGCCCGCCCACAGCGCGGCGCCCGCCGCGGCCTCCAGATCGGCGTCCCGGTCGACGATCAGCACGTCCTTGCCGCCGCATTCGGCGACCATCGGCGTGAGCGATTCGGCGCAGACGGCCATCACCCGCTTGGCGGTGTCGGTGGATCCGGTGAAGGCGATCTTGTCGACACCGGCCCGGCACAGCGCCGCGCCGGTACTGCCGTCGCCGGTGAGTAGTTGCAGCACAGGCTGTTCCGGCACGACCTCGGCGAACATATCCACCAGCCAGGCGCCGACGCCGGGGCTGAACTCACTCGGCTTGAACACCACGGCATTCCCGGCGGCGAGGGCGTAGACGATCGATCCCAGCGGGGTGAACACCGGGTAGTTCCACGGGCCGATCACCCCGATCACGCCCAGCGGCTTGTACTCGACCGAGGCGGCGTGATTGAAGGTCAGCAGCCCGACGCGAGTGCGCCTGCGGCCCAGCACCTTCCGGGCGTTCTTCCCCGCCCAGGCGAGGTGCCCGAGGCTCAGCCCGACCTCGAGGGCGCCGTCGGAGGGCGGCTTGCCGGTCTCGTCGTGGATGATGGCGGCCAGCTGGTTCGCCCGGCGCGCCAGCACACCGGCGAAGCGGGCCAGGCGTTCCGCGCGGGCGGCGTGGCCGAGCCCGGACCACCACTCGAAGGCCGTCCGCGCGCGCTCGACGGCGGCCGCGGCGTCCGCCTCGGTCTGCACGGGGTAGGTGCCGACGAGGTCGCCGGTGCCCGGGTTGCGCACCTCGAACAGGGCTCGGGCCGTGGCGGTTTCGCTGGTGGTGGTCATCGGCTGGTCTCCTTCGCCGCGGGGACGGCCGCCGACCGGTCGCGGCCGCGGATCAGATCGGCGGCCTTCTCGCCGACCATGACGGTGGGGGCGTTGGTATTGCCGCGCGGGATGCGCGGCATGATCGAGGCGTCGACCACCCGCAGATTCTCCAGGCCGTGCACGCGCAACTGCGGGTCCACCACCGCCATGTCGTCGGTGCCCAGCGCGCAGGTGCCGACGGGGTGGAACAGCGTCTGCGACCAGCGCTCGATGTGGGCGCGCAGGTCGTCCTCGCCGAGGGTGTCGGCGGAGTCCGGAAGATACGGCCGATCGAGGTATTTCGACAGGGGCGGCTGGTCGGCGATCTCGAGCAGCTGCCGGAGCCCGGCCAGCTGCACCTCCATATCGCGCGGGTCGGAGAAGTACGCCGGATCCAGTTCCGGTTTCCACCGCGGATCGGCCGAGCGCAGCCGCAGGCGGCCGCGGCTGTGCACCTCGACCAGAGTGGGTCCGGCGGTGAACATCGGGGCCGTGGTCTCGTGGAATCCGTTGTCGTAGAACGCCGTCGGGGCGACGTGGTACTGCATGTCGGGTGCGGGGATATCGGCGCGGGTGCGGGTGAAGCCGCCGCCCTCGCCGATATTCGACGTCAGCGGACCGCGCCCGAACGCCTGCCACTGGCCCAGCCGCAGCGGCGTCTCGTACTGACCGAGGTCGGTCGTGCCGCGGGTGCGCCACAGCAGCGGGGTGACCGGATGGTCGTGCAGGTTCTCCCCCACTCCCGGCAGGTCGGCGACCACGTCGATGCCGAACTCGCGCAGGTGCGCGGCCGGACCGACACCCGAAAGCAGCAGCAGCTGAGGGGAATTGACCGCACCGCCGCACAGCAGCACCTCGGCGTCGGCGAACACGGTGTGCTCGCGGCCGTCACGCAGGTAGGTGACGCCGATCGCGCGGGTGCCGTCGAACACCACCCGGGTGGCGAGCGCCTCGGTGCGCACCGTGAGGTTGGGGCGCTGTAGCGCCGGGCGCAGATAGGCGTCCGCCGTCGACCAGCGACGGCCGTGGCGGTGGGTCACCTGGTAGTTGCCGACGCCGTCCTGGGTCGCGCCGTTGAAGTCGTCGGTGCGGGGCAGGCCCGCCGCGGCGGCGGCCTCGATCCAGGCGTACGTGAGTTCGTGGGTGTAGCGGCGGTTTTCGACGTGCAGGGGACCGTCGGTGCCGTGGTAGGACGAGCGCAGGCCCGTATTGGTCTCGGATTTCACGAAATACGGCAGCACCTCGTCGAAACTCCAGCCGACCGCGCCGAAGTCGCGCCGCCAGCCGTCGTAGTCGGCCGGATTGCCGCGGATGTAGATCATCGCGTTCATCGACGAGCAGCCGCCGAGGCCCTTCATCCGGGGCCAGTAGGACCGCCTGCCGCCCAGATACTTCTGCGGCGCCGTCTCGTACCGCCAGTCCCAGCGGGTGCGCAACAGGGTGCCCCACGCCGCCGGAATGTGGATCGCGTCCGCGTCGTCGACCGGCCCCGCCTCCAGCACCAGCACCGAGACCGACGGGTCCTCGGTAAGCCGGTGGGCCAGCACGCATCCCGCGCTCCCGGCTCCCACCACGACGTAATCGAACGACTCCCGGCCGGACATCGCGACCTCCCATGCTGACGGCGAATGCACCCCATTGTCACGCGACAGGCCGGGGGAATAGTTCGATTCGCCGGAGTAGGTGGATTCCCGATCATCGGGCGGGCTGGCAGAGGACCGGATTGGGGAGGGCGGAGCACGGGAGGTTGCGGTGGGAGCGGATGATGTCGGCGCCGAGTTGGTCGGTGAGGAAGCGCAGGAATCCGGCGGCCAGCGAATCGGCGGCGGGATCTTTGAACGTGTAGGCGAATTCGGTCTGCCAGAACGGATACCCCTGGTGCACCGCGATATCGGTGGACGCACGGAAGTTGTCGATGCTGACCGCCGTCACGCCGGGGTGCGCCGTCGCCAGGCCGAGTTCGGCGTATCCGACTGCGCCGTCGACCTTTTCGACTTCGTCGAGCAGATCCTCGGTGGCGGCGCGCACGCAGAACGTGGTGCCCGTATCACCCGGACGGTCCGGATTCCGGCAGTCACGCGAATTCTCCTGCTGCTGCCGGGCCTCCGGCAGGAAACGCTCCTCGAACGTGGCCCGGCTCCCGGAGTCGGAATTGCGGCCGACGAGATGCACCGGCAGATCGTGCCCGCCGATCTGGCTCCAGTTGGCGATCTTCCCGGTGAACAGGTCCCGAATCTGGTCGGAGGCCAGATTGGCGACACCGGTCCTGTCGTTGACCACGACGGCGAACAGGGCCAGGGCGATGGGCCGCGCCACCAGCTGCGGAAGTCCGCGCGAGAGCTTGTCGCCGTCGGCCAGCGCCAGCATGCCCGAAACCGGCCGCTCGCCGTTGTCCATACCCGCGCGGTTCAAATCCTGCAGCCCCTGCTGCGTACTGGCGGCGGCGATCGCGATATGGGATCCGGGGCAACGCCTCATGTACGAGGCCGCCGCATCGGAGACCACCGGGCCGAAGGCGGTGGACCCGACCACCGTGAGATTGCCTGTCTCGCAATCCAATCAGGTGGTGGTCTGGTTGATCAGCACGAGGAACTGACCGATCACCAGCACCACCAGGGCCGCGATCATGATCATCAGGGTGCGCGAGGGGCCGGTGCCACCGCGGGTCTGGCGCACGGTGCCGCGCAGCAGCGCCCCCGTCAGTTCGGGTGGGTAGTAGGGCCCGACCTCGCCGCGCGCGGCCCGGAGGCTGTCGTACCACCGGCCGATGCCCGGCACCCAGCGCAACCACCGCGGGACCGACGCGGCGCGGCGGACATAGGGCCAGTCGCTGGCACCGGCGCGCGCCAGCACGGCCAGCACCTTGTAGTGATCCCCGCGCCGCATCTTGACCTTCGGCAGGTCGATGATCCCGACGGTGCCGCTCTGCTCGGACGCCACGCCCGGCCCGAGGCCCTCCTCCGGTTTCAGGCTGTCCTTCACGCTCGCGGAACTGACCTCGGTGATCGCCATGCCGACCACCCGCCTGCCCGGAAAGCGAAGGTGCAGACCGGCTTTCTGCCCTTCGGGGGCGGCGTAGTCGCCGATGTCTATCGAGGTGATGCCGCCGTTCTCGATGCGCATCAACACGATCGACATGTCCTCGAGCTCGAGGCGCGGGCCCTCCGGCTCCTGCGGAACCGGCTGGGAGAGCACCTTCAGGTGCGGAAACGCCTGATCCAGCGGGGTCGAGGCGGAGTTGGTGCCCGACTCGTCCCGCACGGCGGGCGCCTCACCGGTCACGGGGGTGTCCATCTGCGTCCGGAAGCCGATGCTCTTGCGGCCGATGATGGCGAACTGCCAGACGAACGTCATGACCGCCACGACGGCCGCGACGATGTTGACAGAGTTGATCAGAGTGTTCACCCGCACGCCCCCGGCCGCATTGTCGAACCTAGGCGACAATCTTGCGTCGCCGCACGGCCGACGGGAAGGCAGTTCAGCAGCTGTTCACTTGCCGGGCAACGATTTCGGGCGCCCCGAAGCCCGTCACCGCTGCTCCAACTCGGCGATTCGCCTACGCACCCAGCGTCTTTCCGGTTCGGTCGCGAGGAGTTCGAGGGCCCGCCGGTACGCGGCCACGGCCTCGTCGGCGCGATCGAGCCTGCGTAGCAGTTCGGCGCGCGTGGAATGCAGATACGGGTAGGTGTCGAGGTCCAGCCCGTCGGTGAGGAGCAGCGCGGCCCGCGGTGCGCCCGCCTGCGCCACGGCGACCGCGCGGTTGAGTTCCACCACCGGTGAACCCGTCAGCCGGGCCAGCTCGAGATAGAGGGCCGCCACCTGCGGCCAGTCGATCTCGGGATCGGTCTGCAGGACGGCGATCGCGGCCTGCACGACGTACGGCCCGCGCGCCCGCGCGATCGCCCGTTCCAGCAGGACACGGCTTTCGGCGATCAGCGCGCCGTCCCAGCGGGCGCGGTCCTGCCGATCGAGCGGAACGATCTCACCCTCGCTGCGGCGGGCGGCGTGCCGGGCGTGATGGCACAGCATGAGCGCCAGCAATCCGAGGACCTCGGGCTCGTCGGGCATCAGCGCGGCGAGCATCCGGCCCAGCCGCACGGCCTCCTCGGCGAGGTCGTCCCGCCCGCCGTAGCCCTCGTTGAAGATCAGGTACAGCACCTTCAGCACCGCGCCGACCCGCTCGGGCAGCACGTGGTCCGGCGGCATCCGGAACGGAATCCCCGCCACCTTGATCTTGGCTTTCGCCCTGCTCAGACGCCGTTTCATGGTGCCGGGCGGCACCAGGAACGCCTGCGCGATCTCCTCGGTGGACAGCCCGCCCAGCGCCCGCAGGGTCAGCGCGACCTGGGCCTCGACGGCCAGCGCCGGATGGCAGCACAGGAAGATCAGCTCGAGGCGTTCGTCCGGAATCGCGGTCTGCGCCATATCGACCTCCTCGGCCTCGGGCGCGGCGAGCAGCGGCGCCTTCTCCGCGAAGGCCCGGTCCCGGCGCAGCCGGTCGATCGCGCGACGGCGAGCCGTCGTGGTCAGCCACGCGCCCGGATTGTCCGGCGCGCCGTCGACCGGCCATTTCTCCGCGGCGATCGCGAAGGCCTCCTGGGTGGCCTCCTCGGCGAGATCCACATCGCCGAGGAAACCCGTCAGCGAGGCCAGCACCCGGCCCCACTCGGCCCGGAAGACCTCGTCGATCACGTCTTCACGATGGGCCGGATCTCCACCGAACCGCCGAGCCGGGCGGCGGGAACCTTCGCGGCGATCTCGATCGCGGCATCCAGATCATCGGCCTCGAGCAGGTAGTACCCGCCGAACACCTCCTTGGTGTCGGCGAACGGCCCGTCGGTGACCAGCGCATCCCCGTCCTGCACCCGCACCGTCGAGGCGGTGTGCGCCGGGGCGAGATGGGCCCCGCCGACCACCCGCGGATCCGACCTGAGCGCAAGGTATTCCGCGGAAATCGCCTCCTGCTCCGCGGGATCGAGCGCGTCGAACACCCCGGGCAATTCGTTGATCAGCAACGCGTACTGCATGACTTCTCCTTCGGGCTCGAACTTTCCTGTCACCTACTCGACGGACAGGGACGGGCCGCGGGGACACCCGATCGGAGATTGATCCGCCGGGAGTTTCCGGGCCGCGCCCAGCGCACCCAGGAACAGCTCCACGTTGTCGCGGACGAATTCATCGCGTGGGTAGGCGCCAGGGGCGTGGATCCATGCGGTGATCGTTTCGCCGAAGCCCGCGACGAGGAAGCGGGCGGTCAGCTCGACGGTGCGGTCGCCGGGGGCGTTGTCCCCCAACTGGTCTCGCAGGACCGCGGCGAAGGCGGCGACGTAGTCCTCGGAGCGGGCCAATCGGCGGCGGGCCACTCCCGGATGGGCATATGCCTTGGTGGACAGGAACTTTCCCTTCGCCGGATCGGCGAGGAAGTAGTCCACGATCGCCTCGACCACGGCCGTCATGCAGGCGCGGCGGCCGGGATCGGCCTGCTGTACCGCGCGACCCAGGGCGCGCGCCAGCTCTCCGGAGGCGAGATCGAAAGCGGCGCCGGTCAATTCGTCGAGATCGGCGTAGCTTTCGTAGACGAAACGGGTGGACAGGCCCGCCTGCGCGGCGACCCGACGCACCGTCAGCCCGCCCGCGCCCTCGCGGGCCAGTACCGCGATGACCGCCTCGAGCAACTGCTCGCGCCGGTGTTCCTGGCGCTGCGCGGCCGGTACCCCGCCGTAGCGCCGCTTGGCCTGCGTGGCTTCAGCCATGTGTGGTCGTCGTCACCTCCGCCCATGTTGACACATCTGATTCCCGAATTCTACCTTTGAGAAACAAACGTTTCCTCAATGTGGAGGTCGACATGACCAGCGCCGCCCCGGACGTCGAGCGGTGCGCCGAGCCGCTGCGCGGGCTGGCTCCGGACGCACCGGCGGCCCGTTACGCCGCGGACTGGCGGTTGCTGCTGTTCGCTCCCGCCGCCCTGCTGCTGCAGGTGGCGCACCCGGTGATCGGGTCGGGTGTGGCGCAGCATTCGATCTACCGCGCGGACCCGGTGCGGCGGTTCGACCGGTCCTATTGGGCGACACTGGCTTTGGCGTTCTACGGCGACGAGACCGCCGAGTACGGCCGCGATATCCGGGCGCTGCACAAGCCGATCGGCGGCACGGACCACGCGGGCCGCAGGTACCACGCCTGGGATCCCGAGGCCTACTTCTGGGTGCTGGCCACCGGCTACTGGGCGTCGACGCTGATCGCCGACCGCATCGAGGACGGGCTGAGCCGCGCCGAGCGGGCGGAGCTGTACGCGGGCTGGCGGCAGATGAGCCTGCTGGCCGGGCTGCGCGAGCGCGACGCCCCCGCCGATCTGGACGCCTTCGAAGCCTTCTTCGACCGGGTCCTCGCGCAGCGGCTCGAGCGGCATCCATCGGTGCAGGACGTCTACGATGTCATGCGCCGCCCACCCGCGCCCGCGCGAGTACCGAACCTGGTGTGGAAGCCGGTGATGTGGGGAGTCGTCGGCCCGTTCGCGGCCTGGGTCAACACCGGCGTGCTGCCTCCGGAGATCCGAGACCTGTTCGGCCGCACCTGGACTCACCGCGACGAACGCCTGCTGCGGGTGTTCTTCCGGACGGTCCGCGTGGTCGACCGAGTACTGCCCGCCCCCATCCGCGGCATCACCCGGACCGTCGCGGTGCGGCGACAGCACGGCATCAAGTCGACGGTCCGGGCCGCGGCCGATGCGGCGTGACTACTTCGACCGGGTGGATTGAGCGTCGGTGCGGGCGTCGTATTCCGCGCGGGCGGCGTCGATGTGGGTCAGGTGGGCGATGCTCCACACCAGCAGGGGCGCGGTGGCTTCGCGCAGAGTCCTGCCCATCGGGGTGAGTTCGTAGCTGACGTGGGGCGGCATGACGTTGTGGACGGTGCGGGTCAGGATTCCGTCGCGTTCCAGGTCGCGCAGTGTGACGGTGAGCATGCGCTGGCTGATCCCGTCGATGTCGCGTTTGAGTTCGGTGAAGCGGCGGGGACCGTGTCGGAGATTGCGCACGATCAGCAGCGCCCATTTGTCCCCGACGATGTCCAGCACTACCCGGGTCCGGCACGCATCGTCCTGCCGCGCAGGCTCCCTGTCCGTCGTGGTCATGGTTACCTCCAAGGAACCGGGGCACCGAAATGTGCCTTATTGCCTAGGGCATATCGAGCGATCACCATTGATTACGGTTCTTAAACGATACCGGGTTACGAACGGTAACCGCCGTTGTGTCGCGCGTGACTCGCTTGAACAGAAAGACCATCACAGCCCATGTCAACATTTCTGCTGGTCCACGGCGCTTGGCACAGTGGACGGTGCTGGGAGCGCGTGGTGCCGCTGCTGGAGGCGGCCGGACACCGAGTGCTCACACCGTCGCTGACCGGCTACGGCGACAAAGCGCATCTACTCGGTCCCGAGGTCGGGCTCGACACGCACGTCGACGACATCGTCACGCTTATCGCCGATCAGGATCTCACCGAGCTGATCCTGGTCGGGCACAGCTACGCGGGACTGGTCGTGTCCGCCGTGGCCAACCAGGTTCCGGACCGGATCGCGCATATGGTCTATCTCGACGCGATGGTCCCGCAGGACGGTGAGACCGCACTCGACATCCAGCCCGTCACCCGGGATCTGATCGACCTCGCCACTCGGTCCGGCAGCGGCTGGAGAGTGCCGCCGCTGCCCGAGATGCCACCACCCTTCGGCCTGTTCGGGGTCACCGATCCGGCGGACATCGCCTGGCTGCGTGAGATGCTCTCGGATCAACCGGTGCGCTGCCTGCAGCAGCCGGTACGCCTGGACAACCCAGCCGCGAACGCCGTTCCGCGCACGCATATCCACTGCGTCGGCGCGAGTCCGGCAGGAATCACCCGTCGGCCCGTTCCGGCGGTGCAACCCAACGGTTCTCCCGCACAGGTGTGGGAGTTGCAGACCGGCCACGACTGCATGATCACCATGCCCGTCGAGCTCAGTGAACTACTGCTGAAACTCGCCGTGTAGCGCCACCCGCGACCTCACACGTGGTGGGGTGATTGCACAGTGGCCGACCGAGACAACCGGCGCACTGAAATCGACATGAGCGCGCACACGGTCGGGAAGCTTTGGCGGGAATCTCACTATGCCGTTCCCGGCAAATACGGGGCGCCCGGATCCCTCGTTCCCGGCAAATACGCGGCGCCCGTTCCTCTTTCATTCCCGACACGCTTTTGGTCGGGATCCCGAGAGAAGCGGGCACTGCATGCGTGTCGGGGGAGAAGGCGTTGGGTGGCTTGCTCGGGCTCAGGGGCGGGGGTGGATGCCCGTGCGGGCCTCGGTGGTGGTGCGGGAGAGCATTTGGCGCACTTGGGCTGTCATGCGGGTGGAGTCGGTGGGCTTGATGGTGATGGTGCGGTCGCCGAAGCTGGCGTAGCGGCCGTCGTCGGCGAAATCGAGGATCTGGAAGTCCTTGCGGCCGTCGATATGTCGGTTGTCGGCGCTGCCCCACGGGTAGACGGCGATGTGGAACGACGCGGTGGTCGGACGGTTGAAGAAGCGGGCGAGCTGCTCCTTCGGCCCGATGGCCCAGGGATCGCGGACGTGCCCGGCGGGGCGCTCCAGGTCCTCCACGGGGATGGACAGCGATCGTCCTTGTCCCGCAGCGCATTCGGGTAGCTCCGCGATCAGGGCGGAGGCGAGGCGGTCGGCGGGCAGCAGCGACAGGCGGACCTCGCCGCCGACCGTCTCGTGCGGCCCCGGCGCCTGCACGAGGAGCACGCCGTGCTGGTCGTGCACCGCGCCGTGCATCCGGATCCGGTGCTCGCGCCGACGGCCCCGGAATCCGGCGACCTCGACGCGCGCCTCGGGGGCGAGCAGTATCGCGACCGCATGGGCGAGATCCTCGTCCAACTGCGGCAATACTGTGCGCGCGACGCGCTGCCGGGTGCGGTTCACCTCCTCCAGGGTCGGCTCGTCGAGGAACCGATGCGCCAGCGGGTACGGCAGCACATCCCGGCCCGTCGAATCCCACAGCACCCGGAATTCGACCGCCTCGAAGCGCCACCGTCTGTCACTGCTCATCGCCGAACCCCCGCTCCGGCCTCCGAACACGGTGCGGCACACGGGATCTCTCGGCTCGGCAGCACGGACTTCGTCATTCGCCGAGGACCGGGGGCACGGTCTTCGGCAGGTCCGGGATGCCGGTCAGCTCGTCGCCGTGCTCCTGCGTGATCAGGTAGTCCGGCGTGGTCTTGGTGCGTTCCTCGTCCTTGTCGCCCTGACCGCGGCCCGCGGCGCCCGGCGCCATGCCCGGCATGCCGCTGGCCCCCGCACGGCCCGCCGATGCCGCGGCCCGCCCGGCACCGCCCGCCGCCCCCGGTTGAGCCGCGAGGGGCACGCTGGTGCCGACACCGCCCTGCCCGCCGGGACCCGCCGTGCCGCCGCCCAGGCCGCCACCACCGCCACCGGCACCACCACCGACGCCACCTCCGCCGCCGAGACCGCGCGACCCGGACCCACCCGAGGACTGCGAGGCGTTCGGGTCCACGCCCGACGACGTGGTCGCGGAGGAGGGATCGGTGCGGGTCGAGTCGCCGGAGTTCTCCGAGCCGGTCGACCGGCCCGTGTCGCCCGAATTCGACTGCGAGCCCTGCGCATTCGGGTCCTGGGTACCGGCGTCCTGCTGGGTCGGATCGGTGGTCGCTCCGGTGCCGTCGGTGCCACCGGTGCCGCCGGACTGGGTCGGCCCACCGGTGTTGCCGCCCGGCGTCACCGGCGGCTGGTCGCCGCCGGGCGGTACGGGCTTCTGCTCGTTCGGCTTCGGGATGACCGGGACATTGGTGTCGCTCTCGTGGACGACCGGGGCGTAGACGGTCGAGAGCACGCGCTTGGCCTCGCTGTAGGCATTGGCGTACGCCGAGTCGTCGTTCTTCCAGCCCCGCCCGGCCACGAAATGCCGGAAATTGCTGACGCCCGACCGATGCTCGGGCACATGGGGCACAAGGTCTTTCGTCGGTTCCAGGCCCGTCCGCAGTTCGGACAGCTTGTTGCCGGTGAGCGTGGCGGCCCGGGATACCTGGGATGCCTGCGTGGTGTAGTCGGTGACCATCTTCGCCGCCGCATTACGCGCTTCGCCACGCCAGATGTCCTCGCTGGTGGCCTTGGTCCAGCTCTGCCGGAATGTTTCCAGCGAGGTCGTGTCCTTTACTCCTAGCTGGCGCCACGCCTCGATGAGGTCACCGACTGCGTTCAGATCGATCTTGTCGACCTTTCCGCGCAGTGTTGCCAGGTCGTGCTGTTCGAAATTGTCGGTGCTGTTCACCGATCGGGGCCGGAATGCGCCCTCGAAACCGATTTGCGAGGCGGCGCCGCGGACGCTGTCGCGCTGACGGTTGTACCGGTCCTGCACGTCAGCTGGGCTGGTGGCGTCGGGGATGTTTTCACCTGCGATCCAGCTCGTCAGGGTTCGCCCCATTGCGGCTGGAATTTGAGACATATCGGGGATTCCGAAATTTGGATAGGTCACGATCACTACCCGCCTGTCGAGTCAGTGTTGTTGATGGCACCAGCGTTCTCGACGTCTTGGCCGGTCAGCCGCTTGATGGAGAGAACCATGACCTCACGCATATTTCTGACGGTCTCGGCATGCTCTCTGATCACAGCATCAATCGAATTAGGTTCGCCGGTGGCCTGTTTAAGAAAGCCAGCTTCCAAGGCACGACCCATGTCGAAGTCGCCGAATCCGCTGACGCGTTTGGTCACCTCTATCAACGTCAACATGCTCTGCAGATCAGCCAGACGTTGGTCGCAAGCCGCGAGGCACTCACGAGCAACGGTCTCGTCGTCCAAGTACAGCTCACCTGCACGCGCCTGCTCTGTCAGCTGCTGCCACTTGACAGGCTCATCAGCGCTCATACCGTACTCACCCCTCCCGTGTCGTGTTCACTTCGGCAACAGCGGAACCAGTTGCTCACCAACCTGATGCAGAGATTGGCAAGGATCTCCGGGATTATCCAGCGCCAAGCTACTTATGACTGTGAGTTCGATCGCGCCTTGAGCGGCGGGAAACACGACGTCGCAGGTTATATCTTTTGTCCCGCCTTCAACGCGAAACTGACGCCCCGAGCGTCCCGCGATCACAGCATCCTGCTGTTCGACATTTCCAGCCTTGCTCTCGATTTCCTGTGCGGTTCGCTTCCCCGAGAGCACGGTGAGGCTATATGCCTTCCCTCGCCAGTTGCAGATCTCCCACCCGCTCTGATGGACACCCCCGGCCCCGATCTCCTTGGTCTTCGGGTCCACCCCAGCCCGCACGAGCGCATCATCCGGAATCTGCGTGCACGGGTCCCACAGCTTCGCCTCGGCAGTGGTGGTCGAGGAGCCGGACGGGCCGTTCCCGCCCCCGTCGGTACAGGCTGCCATTGCCGGGACCATGGCCGCCAGGAGAAGTATCGCGAGTCGGCGCGCCACTGTCCGCCCCCTTCAGCTAGATCTTGCCCCTCTGGACCGCTCGACCTTACCAAACCGGGATGTCGGGCGCGGATCCACGCGGAGGATGAACCGGGTGCCGGTGCGGTACAGCGCGACGCCGGTTCCGTCCGGTCCGGACAGGTCAGATCCAGCGCGATCCCGGCTCCGGCCGCCCCAGTTCCGCCCAGAGCACGGTGCGCCCGCCCGTTCGGTACTGCCCGCTGCGGGCGCTCATCCGCTCCACGCGCTCGTTGATCAGATTCCCGGAGGCGGCGACGGCGGCGGAATTCTCGACGGAATCGTGCAGTTCGACGATCAATCTACCCGCGGATATCGCACGCAGTCGAATACTCATTCGGGTCGGGTAGCCGAGATCGCATTCCTCGATGGCGGCGACGAAGGAATTCGCCATTTCCCGGACCGCGCGTTCGGCATCGACCAGCACGTCACCCCACTGCCATTTGAACAGGGTGTTCCGCACGAACATGGCGGCCACCGGAACCGCGCTCCGCTGCGCCGACAGATCGAGCCGATCGGCGCCCGCGCCGGGCAGCGTCCCCGGCGGCGGCAGCCCGCGAGCACTCCCCGCCCGTGTCGCGATATGTGCCGCCACCTTCGTGAGTTGCCCTGCGAGCACGGCGATCTCACGCGCGCTGAGCCCCCACGTCGCCGCGTCGAGCGCCGAGCACTCGCAGGCGCTCACTCGACGAATGTCGTTGAGCAGATCGTCGTTCCGCGCCCCGTCCATGGGCATGTCACTCCATTGTCCTTCGCGCCCACCGCAATCGGGGATACAGCGTCCACACGTCGACCGACTGCCGGATCGCATCCATCCACCCGCCGAGATGCAGCGACGACGGCACCACGACCACTCCCGTCGCGGGCACGTCCAGCGAGGAGACGAGCAGTGGAAACCACGCATCGGAGGGCTCCACGAACACGGCACGCAAATCCCACCGCTGTGCCACTGCCAACGCCCGAATGTCATCGACATACCTATTCGTCGCAGACTGCGCAATATCAAGGCGCACAATGCCATAGGATCGCGGATTCACGACATCGCCTCGACGGTCCTCGCGGTCCGCTGCCGCGGACGGCCCGCCACCGTCAGCTCCCGATGTGGGGAGCATCGGCGGGAATCATCCGGTTCGCCTGCACCAGAACGTATTTGGCGTGTCGGAGCGCGGGACAGCCGGTAGCCGCGCACTCCTTGTGAACCTGCCACACCGCATGGGCTTCCGCGACGGTCCAGGTCCGCCCCGGCGGCGGCGCGTTGTGCGCCATGAGTACCGGATGCGCTTGATCGGGCAACATTTCGTCAGACACGCGAATAATGTTGCCCAGGTCACAATCGAGGAGGAAGGTAAGTAGCACGCAGGCTTCAGCAATCGACAGCAACGGGCAGGCAGGGGTGCCGTGACGGATGTGACGATGTGGACCGGGGGGCACGTCAAGGCTCTGCGGGACGCGCTCAGAAAGACCCAGCAGCAACTGGCCGACGAGTTGGCGTGTGCCCAACGCACGGTGAGCTTCTGGGAGAGCCGCCCGAGCGCGAACATAAGTATCTGTTTCCAATCGCGTCTGGACAGAGTCCTTTTCAACGCGGACCATGAGTCCAAGAGGCGATTTCACGAATTGATGGGAGACCCGGACGTGAACCGGCGACACTTCCTTGCCTCGACTGCGGCAGCGGTGGGCATGTCGACCTTGCGTGGTGAAGATACCCCCGTGGTGACGGCTGACGCGATCGAGCATCTGCGAACCACAGTCCATTCAGCGAGGCAACTGGACGACAAAGTCGGCGCGAATGCCGCACTTCCGATCATCGAAGCGCAGGTGAAGACCTGTACAGCGCTCCTGCGCGACTGTCCATCAAGCTTGAAACCCGAGCTTCAATCGCTGACCGGTGAAGCTACCGCCAGCACTGCGTGGGCCGTTTGGGACCAAGGTGACGTGGAACGCGCCGACGAGCTGTTCGACCTCGCGTATCGACACGCGGAGGAAGCCGGAGATACCGACATTGCGACGGGGATCCTTTGCCATCGCACACAGGTAGCTGTCGCAGCGCGTCAGTACTCACGAGCCGCCGACCTGGCGGATGCGATGCTGAGGTTGCCTGTCAGTGACGGCCGAACCATCGATTTCCGAAGGCTGTGTGCCGCAGAAGCTTTCGCAGTCTCGGGTAGAAAGCACGACGCATGGGTCCAGCTGGACCGTGTCACAGACGATTTCGCCGAGCAGACGACCCCGGACGAATCGTTCTGCTACTACCAGGCGCGGTGGGCCACAGCAGCGAAGACAGCACGTTGTTTCGCAGCATCCGGAGAGCACGCTGCTGCAGCGGATACGGCTCAGGCCACGTTGCCGCTCATTCCCGCGCATATGAAACGAGACCGGGCAAAGTGCCATCTGCAACTTGCACGGACAGTTGCCAGCCTCGACATCGATCGCGCATGCGCAGCGGCCCGGGACGCCATTGATCTCACTCGCGGATGGAACTCGTATCGTGTCCGCGAACTCTACGCCGACACCCGAGCACGCCTGGATCCCTGGTCCTCCACCCGCGCAGTCCGCCAACTGGACGACTACGCAGCAGGCGTCCTCACCTAACCACCCGACAACCACGCAGCAGCCCACCACCTGAGCCCTCCCAACCAGCTCAACGACGACCACAGCACGCGTCCTCGCCCGGCGAACTCCGCGGCCGCACAACAGACGCCCACCAACTCGACAACACAGCAGTCGCCCACACCCGCCGACTCGACGACTGGTCAGCGGGCATCCTCATCCGCCCCGCCCACCATCTCGACCTAACCCAGAGGACGAAGCTTGTCCCCCGCCGACAACAAACAACTCCTGCGCGAGGCATTCGATGCCTGGGCCACCGGCGATATCCGCCCCTTGCTCGCCGCCATGGCCGACGACGTGAAATGGACGGTCAGCGGGCACAACAGTTGGGCGGGCAGCTTCCTCGGCAAGGATGCCGTGCGCCGCGACCTGCTCGCGCCGCTGGGCGCCCGGTTCGCCGACGAATACACCTGCACCGCAAGCCGGTTCGTGGCCGAGGAGGACACCGTCGTCGTGGAGGCGCAAGGCCGCGTGACAACGAAGGCGGGCCCGCGCTACGACAATCCGCTCAGGGCCGACATACCGCCGACTGCGAGGGCCCGCCGATCTGGGAGAGCAAACCGCGGGGAAACAGGATGCCGTACAGCGAGATGTCCAGGCGGCACACGTAGGCGTCGGCGTAGGTGCCGTTCTGGGTGAAGCGGCCGATGTCGGACAGGATCGAGGGCAGGTCGACCGCGGTCTGATCGAGCTTGGCGCCGTTCTCGAGGAGCAGGGTGAGGGCGTCGCGGACCGAGGTCTGCGCGGGGACCAGCTTCGGCTGCACCTTGTCGATGGTGTGCACCAGGGTGTCGGCGGTCGCGGCGATCTGCTCCGTCGATGCCAGCAGCGATCGGCCCTGTTCGTACAGTCCGCCGACGAGCGCCCGCGTCTGGGTGATCAGCGTCTCCAGCTCGGTGCCGCGCTTGGCCAGGCCCTGCATGATCGCGCTGAGGTTGGTGATGACATCGGCGAGGATCGCGTCGCGGCGGTGGAAGTCGGTCGCCAGCGCGGCGGCCTGGGTGATGAAGGCGCTCAACGACACCCCGTCGCCCTGCAGCGCCATGATCAGCGTGTTCGACAGGTCGTTCACCTGCTCGGGCAGCAGGTTCTCGAACAGCGGCTGAAAGCCGTTCAGCAGGCCGGAGATGTCGAACGACGGCTCGGTCCGCGCCAGCGGAATCGCTCCCCCGCTGCGCAGCGGCGTGCTGCCGGGATCGGTGCCGGGCGCCAGTGCCACGTAGCGCTGGCCGATCAGATTCTGATACCGCACCAGCGCCTTGGTGTCGGAGTACACGGTCTGATTGCGCTGCACCACGAAGCTCACGCGCGCGACATGCTTCCTGGTCGCCTCGTCCCGGTCCAGATCGATGCCGGTCACCTTGCCGACCCGGACCCCCGCGATCCGCACGTCGTCGTTCACGCGCAGCCCGAGCACGTCACTGAAGGTGGCCGTATATCGATCGGTCGGCCCACTCACATTGCGCGCCAACGTATTCCACACCACCACCGTAACCAGAACCGCAACGAGCGCAAAGGCCCCGAACCCGAGCAACGGCCCCCGAATCCCCCGCCTCACCCCAGCCCGCCCAGCGCCACCGACACCCACGCCTCCTCGAACTTCCCGACAAATCCGACTACCTGGCAACAATTGGGCAACCCGCCGCCCCAGCCTACCCACCACCCCCGACATCCCCTCCCCCGGCACGCCGGACCCAAACTTCCCGCACTCTCTACCGGTTCCCGCACCCCCTGCGAGGGCTTGTAAGGGGTGCGGGAACGAACAGGGGGTGCGGGAACGTGTGCTCTGCCGACCGGTAGGTAACTTGTGGGGATCGGCGGCGGGATGGGGGATGGTTCGCGAAGATGCTGGGCATGAGTGGCGTAGTTCTTGCTGTCGACTTGGGGAAGACGAAGTGTCGGGGGGCGCTTCGGGTGGAGGGGGTTGAGAAGGAGTTGGCCGAGGGGGCGGGGGCGCCGGGGTTGGCGGCGGCGGGCGGGGTGGCGGCGGCGGTGGCGGCCATCGGGGACGTTGTCGGGCGGATCGATGGTCTCGCAACGCCTTTCGTGGTGTCGGTCGGTGCCGCCGGTGCGGCCGCGGCGCCGGAGGCCCGCGAGCAGCTCGCCCGGGAACTGGCCCGGCTGCCGCGGGTGACGGCGGTCGCGATCACGTCCGATGCCGTCACCGCCCACGCGGGGGCGCTCGGCGGCTTGCCCGGGGTGGCACTGACCGCGGGGACCGGAGCCGTGGCGACCGCGATCGACGCGGCGGGCACCTTCACCCGCGTCGACGGCTGGGGACCGCTGCTCGGCGACGAGGGCAGCGGCGGCTGGATCGGCGTCGAGGGCCTGCGCGCGACGCTGCGCTGCCACGACGGGCGCGGGCCGGACACCGCGCTGGCCGCCGCGGCCACCGCGCGCTACGGACCCCTCGACGACCTGCCCAGACTGTTCGGGCAGCACGAGAACCCGGCCCTGCTCGCCGCCGGTTTCGCCCCCGATGTCGCCGCGGCCGCCGCCACCGACGCGACCGCCGCCGACATCATGACCGCCGCGGGCCGCGCGCTGGGCCGCACCGCGCTCGCCGCGATCGCGCGCAGCGGTCTGCGCGAACCGGTGCCGTACGCGCTGACCGGTGGACTCGTCGAACTCGGTGCGGCACTGTTGGTTCCGATCGAGGAGACGATCGGAACCGCCGCCGAACGCCGCCCGGCACGCGGCGGGCCGATCGACGGCGCCGCGCTGCTCGCCCTCGACACCACGACGGCGCTGGAACCACTGATGACACGAATTTCCTGAAAGTTATTGACAGGCATCAGCGTGACAGTTGACACTCATTTGCATTCCGCTCGCAGCACCACCGGGAGTTCACGATGAACGCGCTCAATGTCGCCGTCATCGTCGTCTACCTGGTCGGCGTCGCCTGGATCGGCCTGCGGCTGTCGGGAAAACAGCGCTCCGCCTCGGACTATTTCGTCGGCGAGGGCCGAATGCCGTGGTGGACAGTGTGTTTCTCGGTGGTCGCCACCGAAACCAGTGTGCTCACCGTCATTTCGATCCCGGGCGGCGCCTACACCGATCAGGGCTTCGGAAACGTCGAGCTGGCATTCGGGTACATCATCGGCCGCACCGCCGTCGCGCTCGCGCTGATCCCGCTGTACAAGCGGGGCGGATTCGTCAGCGCGTATCAGTATCTGCAGCTGCGGTTCGGCCGCTACCTGCAGGGTGTCGCCTCGGTGACCTTCGTGGTGACCCGGCTGCTCGCCGAGGGCGTGCGGCTGTTCGCCTCCGCCATCCCGATCAAGCTGCTGCTCAGCGAGTTCGGCGTCACCCTCGGCTACGACGTCATCATCGTTGCGCTGACGCTGCTGACGGTCGTCTACACCTACCTCGGCGGCATCAAGGCCGTGATCTGGACCGACGCGCTGCAGATGGGCCTGTACCTGCTCGGCGCGCTCATCGCGATCGTGGTGCTCACCGGCCACGTCGGCGCCTCCGGCTACGCGGATGCGCTGCACGCGGGCAAGTTCCAGCTGTTCGATACCGACTTCGATCCGGCGCACATCCTCACCAGCAGCTTCGCCCTGCCCACCGCCATCATCGGCGGCGCGATCTTCGCGATGGCCTCGCACGGCTCCGATCAGCTGATCGTGCAACGCATTCTGGCGACGCGGTCGGTGCGCGACAGCCAGAAGGCGATGGTCGCCTCGGGCGTGTTCATCGCCCTGCAGTTCGCGGCCTTCTCCCTGGTGGGTGCGCTGCTGTGGTCCTACAACGACGGCAAGAGCTTCAAGGACCTGGGGCTCTCCAGCGCCGACGGCCTGTATCCGGACTTCATCCTGCACGGCCTGCCGGTGGTGATCTCCGGGCTGCTGGTCGCCGGAATCCTCGGCGCCGCCATGGGTTCGCTGTCGGCCGCGCTGAACTCCATGTCGAATTCGACTGTGGCCGATATCATTCACAGCTTCTCCCGCCGCGAGATCTCCGATCTGGCGATGCTGCGGCTGGGCCGGACCATGACCCTGGTGTGGGCGGTGCTGATGGCGCTGTGCGCCATGGGTTTCAGCACGACCACCGGCAACGTGTACCTCACGGCGCTGGCCATCGCGGGCTACACCTACGGCGCGCTGCTCGGCGCCTTCCTGCTCGGTCGAATCGTCAAGCGCGCCAACCAGTTCGACGCGATCGTGGCATTCGTCGCGACCGTGATCGTGATGACGTTCGTGGTCCGGGTCGTCAAGATCGATGTCACCGTGGCGGGGAAGGTGACCGAAAAGGGTATCGCCGCACAATGGCTGGTGCCCATCGGCGTCGCGGTCACCCTCGTCGTCGGCGGGCTCACCAGCCGCTTCCACCCGGCGCCCGACACCGTGCCGCCGCCGGAGCCGGTCGAGGCGGTGGCATGATGCGAGCACCCCGACACAGCGCTGGACGGAGGAAGCGATGACCGAAGGTGACGATGTCCGCAGTCGGCTGCTGGCGGCTCTCCCGCGGCTCACCCCGACCGCCCGGCGGGTCGCACAGGTGATCCGCGACGACCCCGCGGGGACGGCCCAGCTCACGGTGAACCAGCTCGCCGAGCGCGCCGACACCAGCACCTCGGCGGTGGTCCGGCTCGCCAAAACCCTTGGCTACGAAGGGTATCCACAGCTACGCCTAGCGCTGGCCGCGACCGGCACAGAGGATCGGACGCCGGTGCTGGCCACCGATATCGGACCCGAGGACGCGCCCTCGAAGGTCCTGCACAAGCTCGCCGCCTTCGAGACCGAGGGACTGCTCGCCACGGCCCAGCGCGCCGATGCCGCGACCATGTCGGCGGTGGCGCAGGCGCTGGCGCAGGCCCGCCGGATCCAGCTGATCGGAATCGGCGCCTCCGGGCTGGTGGCGATGGATATGGCGCAGAAGCTGACCCGGATCGGGCTGTGGTGCGGCGCGTGCACCTCGGAGGACGACGCGCTCGTGCAGGCCAGCCTGCTCACGACCGGGGATGTCGCCATGGCCTTCTCGCACTCCGGGGAGACCACCGGCGTCGTCGACGCCGTGCGCCGCGCCGACCGCGGCGGGGCGACGACCGTCGCGGTGACCGCGGGCGCCGGATCGAGCCTGGTGTCCACCGCGGCGCACGCGCTGCTCGCGGCGGGGCGCGAGGACGGCTTCCGGTCGGCGGCGATGGCGAGCCGCATGAGCCAGCTGCTCATCGTCGACGCGCTGTATGTCGGTGTCCTGCAACGTACTCCGGCGGCGGCCCAGGCGCTGCATCGCACCTATGACGCGGTCGCCGATCGCCGGATCCCGCGCCGGCCGCGGGAGGTGTAGTGGACAGGCTCGGCGAATTGGCCACGGAGACGGCCAATCCGCGCTCGGCGAACCTCGACTCGATGCCGGTCGAGACCCTGCTCCGCACCATGAACGCCGAGGACTCCCGGGTGGCTTCCGCGGTGGCGCAGGCCATTCCGAGCATCGCGCGGGCGGTCGAGGCGATCGTCGCGGCACGCGAGCGCGGCGGGCGGCTGATCTATGCCGGGGCGGGCACCAGCGGACGACTGGGGGTGCTCGACGCCTCGGAATGCCCGCCCACCTTCGGCAGCGATCCGGGCGAGGTGCTCGGGGTCATCGCGGGCGGGCCGCAGGCGCTGACCGAGGCGGTGGAGGGCGCGGAGGACGATGCCGCGGGCGCCGGGCGCGACCTGGCCGCGCTCGGCCTGGCCCCCGCCGACGTCGTGGTGGCGCTGGCGGCGAGCGGGCGGACGCCGTACGCGGTCGGGGCGCTCGACAGCGCGCGGGCGATCGGCGCCACGGCCGTCGCGATCTCCTGCAACCGCCCCGCCGAACTCAGCGCGCACGCCGATATCGCCATCGAAATCGACACCGGCCCCGAGGTTCTCACCGGATCCACGCGGTTGAAGGCCGGGACGGCGCAGAAGCTGGTGTGCAACATGCTGTCCACCGCGGTGATGGTGCGCGCTGGGAAGGTGTACGGCAATCTCATGGTCGACCTGCACCCCTCCAACACCAAGCTGGTGGACCGGGCCCGCCGCATCATCGCCGAGGCCACGGGCGTGGACTTCGACACGGCCGCAACGCTTCTCGATGCCGCCGACGGCCAGGCGAAGACGGCCATCGTCATGCAGCTGGCCGGGGTCGACGCCGCCCGGGCCCGCGGAATGCTCACCGACGCACACGGTTTCGTCCGCGACGCGGTGCACACGGGCTGAGCGCGACACTTTCTGACGGAACTACCGCGTTCGACGCGAAGAATTGCCGTTCGATCGGTAGCGTGTCTCCCACTCATCGCTGGTAGACCGCCTACCGGCGGATCAGGCGGAGGTGTCTGTGCAGTACGTGATCGGGGTCTTCGGCCTGCTGATATTCCTGTTACTCGCCTGGCTGCCGAGCTTCGACCGGCGCGCCGCCGCGGGCAAGCTCGGCCGGGTGGCGTTGCTGCTGGTGGTGCAGGTCGCGCTCGGGTTCGTCCTGCTGAAGACCGGGGTGGGCACGACGCTGGTGCGGGTGATCCGGGACGGCTTCCAGCACATCCTCGACTATGCCGCGCAGGGCACCGAGTTCATCTTCGGCGATCTGGTGCGGGTCGGCGGCGACAGCGGCCCGGCGTTCCTGTTCTCGGTGCTGATGCCGATCGTGTTCGTGTCGCTGCTGATCGGCATCCTGCAGCACATCGGGCTGCTGCAGCTGATCATCAAGTACCTCGGCACGGCGCTGTCGTGGGTGAGCGGGTTCGGCAAGGTCGAATCGTTCAATGCGGTCGCCTCGGCCATCCTCGGGCAGTCCGAGGTGTTCATCTCGCTGCGCGCGATGCTGGAACGGATTCCGCCGCAACGCATGTACACGCTGTGCGCCTCCGCGATGTCGACGGTGTCGGCGTCGATCCTCGGCGCCTACATGCAATTGGTCGACGCGAAGTTCGTCATCGCCGCCATCGTGCTCAACCTGGTGGGCGTGTTCGCGGTGACGGCGCTGATCAATCCGTACACGGTCACGGCCGAGGACGACGCCGAGCTGCTCGACGCCTCCAAGGTCCCGGCCGGGCCAGCGCCCGCCGACGCGGGCAATGCGGATGTCAGCGGTGGAACGGCCGGGGCGGCCAACGGTGGAACCGGCGACCCCGCCAGCGGTAGGACCACCGATACCGACAGCAGCAAGAAGCAGTCGTTCTTCGAAATGCTCACCGACTACATCCTCGTCGGCTTCAAGGTCGCGTTCACGGTGGCGGCCATGCTCATCGGGTTCATCGCGCTGCTGGCGATGGTGAACGGGATCTTCGCCGCGATCTTCAACGGCACCACCTTCCAGGACGTGATGGGGCACGTCTTCGCGCCGCTGGCGTGGCTGTCCGGCGTGCCCTGGGACGAGGCGGCCGACGTGGGCCGGTTCATGGGCACGAAGCTGGTGTCGAACGAGATCGTCGCCATGCAGCAGCTGCGCGAGGAGCACGGGGATCTGTCGGAGCATTCGATGGCGATCGTGTCGACCTATCTGGTGTCGTTCGCCAACTTCTCCAGCATCGCCATCATCATCGGCGCCGTGCGCAGCCTCAACGAGCGGCAGGGCCTGGTCGCCGCCCGCTACGGCCTGCGCCTGCTCTACGCCGCCACGCTGGTCAGCTTCCTGTCCGCCACCATCGTCGGCCTACTCACCTGATTCCGGCCCATACGCTGATTCCGGCCCGGCCCCGTGGAGTAGAAACGGAGTGGGTGTACACGGGGTTAGGAGGCGGTTGTGTGGAAGATCTGTAGTACGTGCGGGGTGGAGCACGAGGCGGACGCCACGATCTGCCGGATCTGCGCGGACGAACGGCAGTGGGTGCCCGCGGCGGGCCAGCAGTGGACCACGCTGCCGGAGCTCGCGGCCTCCGGCCACGTCGTCCAGGTGCGGGAGCTGGAGCCCGACCTGTTCGGCCTGACCACCGAGCCGCGCGTCGGCATCGGCCAGGAGTCGCACCTGATCCGCACGCCCGCGGGCAACGTGCTGTGGGACGTGACCGGCTACGTCGACGAGGCCGCGGCGCGGCAGGTGCGCGAACTGGGCGAGGTCGTCGCCATCGTGCCGAGCCATCCGCATCACTACGGCGTCCAGGTCGAGTGGAGCCGCGCGCTGGGCGGCGTACCCGTCCTGGTCGCGCAGGCCGATATGGAGTGGATCGCGCGCCCCGATCCGGTGATCCGGCCGTGGTCGGGCCGGGTGGACCTGCTGCCCGGAATCACGCTGCGCCAGTTGGGCGGTCACTTCGCGGGCAGCGCGGTGGCGCACTGGGCGGCGGGCGCGGGCGGGCGCGGCGTGCTGTTCAGCGCCGACACCATTCAGGCGAATCCGGATCGCCGCACGGTCGCCTTCATGCGCAGCTACCCGAACCGGATTCCGCTGTCACCCGCCGTCGTCGATCGCGTCACCAAGGCCGTGGAGGAGTACGAGTTCGACCGCCTCTACGACAATTTCGGCAAGACCGTCGACTCCGACGCCCGCGCCGCGGTCCGCCGCTCGGCCGATCGCTACATCGCCTGGGTCCGGGGCGATTTCGACCACCTCACCTGAGATCGCCCGAACCATCCGGTGATTGGGTGCCGTCACGGCGGACCCCGATCGCCGGTGGTGAGCGGGAACAAATCCGCTGCGGCGGAATGATTTTCGCAGACAAGTCGGATTACCTTCTCTCGACGGGTCAGCGGCGCCCCGGGTCCTCGCACACCCGAGAAGGGAGCCGTAATGAGCAAGCAGCCGTGGCCGGAGGCCGAGCCCGAGGCGCGGACGGTGACCGCCCGCAATCGGCTGACCCTCGTCCAGATCCTGCTGGCGATCGGCGCTCTCGCGGTGGTGGCGGCCGGATGTTTCGCGCTGGTCGCGGGCGCGCTGCCGCAGGACAACCCGTCGGCACCGACGATCGTGCCGCCCTCGCCGATCACCTGGACCGGCGTGGTGCCGCGGTAGGACCGATTCCGAAATTCCGGACCGAGGAGGACTATGGACACTCTCACCCGCGCACCGGCCGATCAGGCTCGCCGCCTGGTCGGGCAGCGCTATCGCCAGGCCGACCACTATGAGGTGGGCCGCGAGAAGATCCGCGAATTCGCTCGCGCACTTCAGGATTCGCATCCGGCGCACCGCAGCGAGCTGGCCGCCGCGGAGCTCGGATTCGATGCGCTGATCGCCCCGGCGACCTTCGCGACGCTACCGTGGATACGCGCGCAGGACGAGGTGTTCAGCACCCAGCTCTACGAGTACGACCTCGGGCAGGTGCTGCAGGCCGATCAGATGCTCGAGTTCGCGCGGCCGCTGGTGGCGGGCGACATCCTCACCTCGGACGTGTACTTCCAGTCCTTCCGGCAGCTCCGCGATCTCGACCTGCTCACCACGAAGAACGTCCTGTCCGACCGACACGGCGTGCCCGTGCAGGCCGGGACGACCACCCTGGTGGCCCGCACCGGTGCCGTCCGCTCCGAACTGGCCGACATGGTGGACGGGATCATCATGACCGGCCTGGCCGCCGGCGACCGCCGCACGCACCACTCCCCCGACCGGCTGGGCACGCTGCTGCCGGTATCCGGCGATGCGATCACGGTGAACCCGCACCCCCGGCGACCCCATACCGCCTGCACCACAGGCGATCTCGCACCCGGAGACCAGCTGCCGACCCGCACGGTCCGGCTGACTCGCGGCGATCTGGCCAACTTCACCGGCGTGACCGGCGACGCCAATCCGATCCACTTCAGCGACGATGTGGCCCGCGCCGCCGGACTGCCCTCGATCGTCGCGCACGGCATGCTCACCATGGGCCTCGGCGCGGCCTACCTCACCGAATGGCTGGGCGACCCGGCCGCCCTGACCCGCTACGGCGTGCGATTCTCCGGCACGCTGCCCGTCGCGACGGACCGGCCCAGCACCGTCGAATTCGGCGCCACGGTCAAGACCGTCGATCCCGAACAGGGCATCGCCACGCTGTCGCTCACCGCACACGGCAACGGCACCAAACTCTTCAGCCGCGCCGCCGCCACCGTCGCCCTCCGCTGACCGGCCACCGCCCGGCGCGCGTCATCGAACGCGTGCCGGGCGGTGTCGGTCTCTACTCGTCCGGATCGAAGCCGTTCACCCGCTGCTTGGCGGCGCGGGCGCGGCGGCGCTCGGCGCGCAGCTCGGCCAGCTCCTGCTCCAGCGTCTCGGCGATCCGGAACTGGCCGGTGTCGTAGACGCTGAGCGGGTCCGGATCCTCGGCGGACGCCTGGCTCTCGGACTTCTTGGGCTTGCTCGCGCCGTTGGCACCGTTGCTGCCGTTGACGTCCTTGGCGTCGTCGACCCGCCAGCTCTTGGCCGTGGTGGTGCTCGGCGTCTTCGGGGTCCAGATATCGGGCTCCTCGGCCGGGTCCAGCACGTCGCCGGACGCGGTCGTGGGCTCCTCCTCGGGCTTCGATTCGGCGGCCCCGGGCAGCGCGGCCTGCGGCACCGGCGGGCGGGTGTCGGGTGCGGCCTGCCGGATGAAGCTGACGAACGTCGGCAGCGTGCGCCGGATCTGTTCGGCCGGATCGGGCAGCTCGCGCACCTGCTCGGTCGCGCGGGCGATGGCCTGGCCGTAGCGGTGGCTCGCGGCGTTGTGGATGAGCAGCGAGACACCGATCATGACCGGCGCCACCGCGTGCACGCCCACCTCGTACCACTCGGCGGAGCGGAGGTAGGGGTAGGTGTTGAGCACGACCGTCAGCGACAACAGCGCCAGCTCGGCCATGGCGACCTGGCGGCGGCTGTCGAGAATCCCCCACTCGGCGACCTTGTTGGTGCCGACCATGATGATGATCAGGCAGACGCTGATCATGCCCTCGAGCAGGTAGCTGAACCAGAACAGCGGGTCGGTCGCGCCGCCGGGCGCGATGTTGTGCTGCACGTTGACCGCCGACCACAGCATGCCCGCCGTCACGACCGCGGCCAGGCCGCGCTGCGACCAGGCCCGGTGACGGTACAGCGAGGCCAGCTTGGCGTGCGGGCTGGACTCGCGGCGCTGGGCGGCAACGGCCTTGCGGGCCATCAACAGATCTCGCATATCGGCCTTCGCGATCGCCTCTGAGGTCTGCCTTGCGCGGTCGGATGCCGAGGCCGCGGCCTGAACGTTCTTCCAGCGTTGTTCGCGTTCCTGCTCGCGAATCTTCTCGGCCAGGTCGCGCTCGGCGTGTAGTTCGTCCTCGGACAGCGCATCGGTCAGCGCCGGGTCGAACTGGTACGCCAAGCGCCCACGGGCCTTCTCGACCCGCTTCGCCAGCTGCGCGACCTCGTCTCCGTTGGGACGTTCGACGGTCAACGGGACCACCGCCCGGTGAGTTGCGATGGCCGACAGGTGATCACGAGTGGGAACGGCACACGACATTCTTAGTCGATCGACCGCCGTCCGCGAAACCACAGATTTGCCGAAATCCGAGATTCTCCGGCGTGCCGCGCGCGACACGCCGAGGCCGGTTACCGGAGTCGTGTTGTCGAGCAGGACAATTCGTCGGCTTTGTGTCAATGATGTAGGTCTGCGCCCCACTGACCATACCGAACGGACGGTACGGCAGACCAGCCCCTCAGGCCGCGGCCGCGGCGGTCAGCTGCCGCCGCACACCCTCGACGTCGGCGACGTCGACGACCAGCCGGGTGAAATCCGATCCGCTCAGATCGATCTGGACCGCGCGGCCGTCGAACAGCGTGTCCCAGAACTCCTTCCGCCCCTTGCCCCGGAACGTGCCCGCGGCGATCACGCCGGGGAAGAAGGTGCCCGGCGCCCGCACCCACGGCGGCCGGCTGTCCACCGCCGCCGGGCCGACCGCGGTGACGTCGGACAGGTCGAAGCTGAACTGCTCGCGCAGACCCAGGAATCGGTGGGCGCCGAGCACATGGACCGTCACGGTCGTTCCTGTGACCTCGATGTCGACCATCGCGCACCTACCTCTCGCCGGGGGTCGTGTTCCTCCTGTTCCAGCATGGACAGCGCTGCTGACCGGAGTCTGAGGTCTTCCTATGAGTTTTCTCAGATTCTCCCGGCATTAGGATCGGCCCATGCGGGTGGGACGACGGCTCTCGGGCTTGCTGGCGTTCGCGGTGCTGCTGGCCGTGGTCGTCGCGACGGCGTGGGAGCAGCCGCACGGGCATCGCGCGGCCTCCGCGCCCGCCGACGTGTTCAGCGCCGGGCGGGCGTTCGACACGGTCGAGGCGATCGCCTCCAGGCCGCACCCGGTGGGCACCGCCGAACACGACCGCGTCCGGGACCATCTCGTCGACCGGCTGCGAAACCTGGGCCTGGACACCGAAATTCAGAGCGGTATCGGGCGGTACCCCGCGGCCATCGAGCGCGACGTGCTCGGCATGGCCCGGGTCGACAACATCGTCGCCCGGCTGCCGGGCACCGATCCCACCGGCACGGTTTACCTGACGGCACACTACGATTCGGTGCCGCCCGCGCCCGGCGCGAACGACGACGGCGTGGGCGTCGCGACGGTGCTGGAGTCGGTGCGCGCGCTGCGCGAGGCCCGCACCGCGCTGCGCAACGATCTGGTCGTGCTGCTGACCGACGCCGAGGAGGTCGGCCTGCTGGGCGCGGAGGCGTTCGTGGCCGCCGGTCGGGTCGATCCGCGCGGCGGGGTGGTGGTGAACCACGAGGCCCGGGGCGCGGGCGGCCCGGTCATGCTGTGGCGGATCACCCACCCCGACGGCGGCCTGATCCGCGAGGTGGCCGATATCCCGTTCCCGAACACCGACTCGTTCTCGACGTCGCTGGCCGGTGGGCAGACCTCCAGCAACACCGATTTCGCCGCCTTCGAACCGGCCGGGCTGCACACCCTGGACTGGGCCTACGCCGGTCGGAACGCCTACTACCACAACCCGTTCGACGATCCGGCCCACGTCGACCTCGCCACCCTGCAGCAGATGGGCGACAACACCCTCGCGCAGGCCCGGGCGTTCGGCAACCGGGACCTGACCGACGCGGACGACGGGAATCGGGCGTACTTCTCGCTGCCGTTCGGGGTGCTGATCGTGCTGCCGCTGTGGGTGATCATCGTGCTCGCGGTGGCGGCGCTGCTCGGCGCGGGCTGGGTGGTGCGGCAGGTGCGGCACAGCGGCGAGGCATCGCTCCGCGGCGTACTCGGTGCCGCCGCAACGGCATTGGTGGCCGTGCCGCTGGCGATGGGCGCGACCTACGGGCTGTGGGAGGCGCTGCGGGCGATCCGGCCGGAGTACCGGCCGCTGTTCGTCGACCCGTACCGGCCCGAGTTCTATTACGCGGCGGTGCTCGTGCTGTGCGTCGCGGTCCTCACCGCTTGGTATGCGCTCGCGCGGCGCCTGTTCGGGCCCACCGCCGCCGCGGCCGGGCTGCTGTGCTGCGTGGCCGTGCTGGGCGCGGGCGTCACCGCGATCGCCCCGGCGGCCGCGGAGATCCTGGTCGTGCCCGCGATCGCGGCGGTCGCGGGGGTTTCGCTGACCTTCGTCGTGCCCGGCGCGTGGCGGCTGCCGGTGCTGACCGTCTTCCTGCTTCCGGCGGCGGTGTTCCTGGGCGGCATCGCCTGGTCGGGACTGCAGGCCGGAATCACCGGGGCGCCGTTCCTGGTGGCCCCGGCCGTGGTGCTGTTCGGCGGGCTGCTCCTGCTGACGCTCACGCATGCGTGGCCGGTGCGCCGCGCGGCATGGCTCCCCGCGGCCACCGTACTGGTCACCGTCGCGCTGGCGGCCGCGGGCCTGGCCGTCGACCGGGTCGACGACCGGCATCCGCTGATGTCCCAGCTGGCCTATGCCCTCGACGCCGACAGCAATGCGGCACAGTGGGTTTCACAGCAGGAACCCGATCGCTGGACGCGGGGGTTCGTCGAGGCGAGGTCGCTGCCCGAACCGTACGCGGCGCTGTATCCGGCCGCGGTGGCCGGTGGTCCCGCACCGGCGGCGGCACTGTCGGCACCGACGGCCGAGATCCTGTCCGACAGCACCGATTCGGGCCATCGCACCGTGCATCTGCGGCTGCGGTCCACCCGCGGCGCCACCGCCCTCGCGCTGCGCTACGACACCCCGGTCCATACCTTGCGCGTGGCGGGGCGCGAACTCACGCCGGTGCCGAATCGGGGCTTCCGCCTGGAGGCGCCCCCGCCGGAAGGCATCGACGTGGAGCTGACCGCCCCGGCCGGGCCCCTGCCGCTGCGCGTGGTCGACTACAGCTGGCTGCCCGGCTCCGGGCTCGCCGATCCCCCGGCGGACATCTTCTACCGTCAGGACAGCACGGCCGCGGTGTTCACCACGGTGAAGGGATTGTGAACCGGCTCAGCGGTAGATCGGGGTCCGCCGCCACGCCGTCACCGGCTGCAGGTAGCCGTTGCGGCTGAGCCACTGCACGCTGTCGGTGAGATCGTCCTCGGGAATCCCGGTGTCCTGCACCAATTCATCGATGGTGCTGGCGCCACCGGCCTCCTTCACCTGGTTCAGCACGTACAGATCGAATTCGGAGAGCTGATGATGGGATCCGAGCACATAGGCCGCGCCGACGGTGAGCTGCCACGCGGTGACGCCGACGATGTAGCGATGTCTCTTCAGCCACGCCAGGGCGTCCTCGATCTCGTAGGCGGACGCGTCGAGCAGTTCCGCCAATTCGTCCGCGGTGCGAGCCGCCGGGCTGTCGGACAACACTTCGAGAGTATCGGCCTGGGCAGGGGTGAGTTCAGTCATTCCTCGATACCGACGTGAGAGGGTGTCCTGGGCGCCTAGACGTTACAGCGAACTCGGCCCGCGCGCGCTTTGTCCAGATTCCCAATGGTGGGTGTGACCGCCGCTACCGTGGTTTCGGGCCCGGCTGGGCCGCCGCCTCGGGCCCGGCGGGCTGATCGGTCGCGGGCGCGGCCGTCCATGCCTCGGTGGCGCCCGCAACCCCGTCCTGCACAACGAATTCGGCCCGGGTGGTGACCGGTGCGCCCGGCTGCCGGATGTAGGGGACGACGCGAAAATCGCTGCGCCACAGGCCGTGATCGAGGTCGACCCGGACGTAGCCGCGCTGGCCGTTGAAGAACTTCAGGTCCGGATTGGCGGCCAGCAGGGCGCGGCCGCGCGGGGTGAGGTCCGCGCCGTCGCCGCCGGTGCTGATCGAGGTGCCGGTGAATTCGGTGGCCACCACCGGAGATTCGGGGCGGGCGTAGTCGGCGCGCAGATCGGCGGCGTAGTTCTCGTGCCGGTCGCCGGTGATCACCACGAGATTGCGCGCGCCGCGGTCGGCGGCCGCGCCGAGAACGGCATTGCGATCGGCCACGTAGCCGTCCCAGGAGTCGGTGCCCACCGAGATCCCCGGGCCCGGATCGTAGTCGGACTGCGCCATCGCGACCTGATTGCCGAGGATCTGCCAGCGGGCGGGTGAGTCCGCGAAGCCGTCGAGCAGCCAATCACGTTGCCGGGCACCGAGAATGGTGCGGTCCGGGGCGAATCGCTCGGTGCAACCGTCGACGAGGTTGCCGTCGCCGCACGCCTGCTTCGTGCGGTACTGCCGGGTGTCGAGCATGGTGATCTCGGCCAGATCGCCGAAGCGGTAACGCCGATGCAGCCGCATATCGGGCCCGGAGGGCAGCTGGGCGAGCCGCAGCGGCTGATGCTCGTACATCGCCTGGAACGCCGCGGCGCGGCGGCGCCGGTACAGCATCGGGATCCGGTGGATGTCGATGCCGAGGCCCGGGGAGTCACCGGCCCAGTTGTTGTCGACCTCGTGGTCGTCCATGGTGACCAGCCACGGGAAGGCGGCGTGCGCGGCGCGCAGCGGCGCCTCGGCCTTGTTCTGCGCGTAGCGCAGGCGGTAGCCGGGCAGGTCCACCGATTCGTTCCAGAACTGCCGGTCCATCGTGGCGCCGACCCGGCCCAGCATCCACACCTGCTCGTAGATGTAGTCGCCCAGGTGCACGACCAGGTCGAGGTCCTCCGCGCTCAGATGCTCGTAGGCGGTGAAATAGCCGGAGTGCCAGGCCTGACAGGAGGCGAACGCGAAACGCATACGCGCGGTGGGACTTCCGGGCGCGGGTGCGGTGCGGGTCCGGCCGACCGAGGAGATCGCCGAGCCCGCGCGGAAACGGTAGTAGTACCAGCGATCCGGCGCCAGGCCGCGCACCTCGGGATGCACGCTGTGCGCGAACTCGCGGGTGGCCACCGCCGAACCCCGCGCCACCACCCGGCGGAAATGCTCGTCGTCGGCGACCTCGTAGTCCACGGTGACCGGGGCCTGCGCGGTCCCGCCCAGCCCGTCCGGCGCGAACGGATCGGGCGCCAGCCGCGTCCACAACACCACTCCGTCGGGCGTCGGATCGCCCGAGGCCACCCCCAGCGAGAACGGATCCCCGCTCACCCACCGCGGCGCCCGAAACCGCGCACTCCCCGCCGCCGACGTACCGACCAGCAGCGCAGCCGCCCCAGCAGTACCCACCCGCAACAACTGCCGCCGCGACAGAACCATACGTCAGGGTAACGCAACTGGAGCCCCTCTCCGATTCCCAGGAGATTCCGGCCAAAAGCACGCCGGAACAATGAATGGACACCACGCCGGAAACGACAAGAAGTGGAGCCCAACGCACTCCCATCCCCGGCGCGCTCCCTCCTCATCCCCGGCGCTCTCCCTCCTCATCCCCGGCATGGTTTTGGCCGGGGCGGCGGTACTGTCGGGCTGGTGAGGAAGTGGTTGCGGCGGAAGTCTCGGCCGGTGGGGCGGTTCGATCGGGCCGTGAGCGGTGCGGTGGCGGAACTGCCGGTGTCGATGATCGATCGGGGGATGTTGCGGTTGACTCGGTCCGCCGACAACGGCGTGCTGTGGATGGCGATCGCGGCGGTGCTCGTCACGCGCAAGGGCGCGACCCGGCGGGCCGGTCTGCGCGGCATGGTCGCGCTCGGCGGCGCCACCGTCGCCGCGAACACCTTCAAGACGGTCGTGGGCCGCCGACGCCCGGCCGCCGAATTGCTGCCGCCGGATCGCCGGCTGATCCGCCGCCCGGCCTCGTCGTCCTTCCCGTCCGGGCACAGCGCCTCCGCCGTCGCGTTCGCCACGGCGGTGGCCATGGAGAGCCCGCGCAGCGCGCGCGTGGTCGCCCCGCTGGCCGCCACGGTCGCCTACTCGCGCGTGCACACCGGCGTGCACTGGACCTCCGATGTGCTCGTCGGCGCGGCGATCGGCGGCGGCGTCGCCCTGGCCACCCGCCGCTGGTGGCCGGTGCGGCATTCGGACGAGGCGCAGGCCCGCCCGGTGCGCGAGGTGCCGGTGCTGGCCGACGGCAAAGGCCTTGTGGTCGTGGTCAATCCGATGTCCGGCACCCCCGGCTACGACCCGACCGACGACATCGCCCGCGCGCTGCCCGCGGCGACCGTGCTGCGCACCGTGCCGGGCCTGGACTGTCTCCAGCAGCTGGAGCAGGTGCTGGCGGCGCGCACGGAACAGCCCGCCGCCGTCGGTGTCGCGGGCGGGGACGGCACGGTCGCCTCGATCGCCACGGTGGCGCTGCGGCACGGACTGCCGCTGGTCGTGATCCCGACCGGCACGCTCAATCACTTCGCCCGCGATGTCGGCGTGTACGACCTGCGCGAGGTCGTGGACGCCACCGGCGCCGGGGAGGCGGTATCGGTCGATATCGCGAGCGTGGAATTCGGCACCGACGGGGAGTCCCGCACCCAGCACTGGATCAACACCGCCAGCATCGGCGCCTATTCGGATCTGGTGCGGCTGCGCGAGAAGTGGCAGGAGCGGTGGGGCAAATGGCCCGCCTTCGCCGCGGCCCTGGTGGTCACGCTGCGGCGGGCCGAGCCGATCCGGATCAAATTGGACGGGCGGTGGCAGGAGGTGTGGTTCCTGTTCGCGGGCAACGGTTCCTACGATCCGCCGGGCGCGGTCCCGGCCTTCCGCTCGCGCCTCGATTCCGGCCTGCTCGACATCCGCTGGCTGCGCGCCGATCTGAAATTCTCCCGCACCCGCGCGGCCCTGGCCCTGCTGCTGGCCGCCATCGGGCACAGCAAGGTCTACGGCGAACGCATGGTCCCGGCGCTCACCGTCGAACTCCCGGACTCGCAGGCCCTGGCCACCGACGGCGAGGTGATCGGCGAGGCCACCCGCCTGCATTTCAGTGTGCCGGGCCAGATCGCGGTCTACCGGCGCGACGAGGAGAACCCGCAGTGGGCCGACCGCGAACGGCCGCACCACCGCCAGTGAGCGTTCTTGACTCGCGAGGCCATTCCGGGCAGCATTCGTAACCTGTCTAACCGGTTACGAAGGAGAAGGTATGGCCGAGGTCCGCGATATCGAGGTCGTCGTCTTCGATGTCCTCGGGACGATGGTCGACGAGCCGAGCGGGTTGCGGTCGGGAATTCGGGAGGCGGTGCCCACCGCCGATCAGGCGTTCGTCGACGAACTGCTCACCGTGTGGCAGCGGCACGTCGAACTCGAGCAGCAGCGAATCGCGCAGGGCGAGCGGCGATATGCCGGTACCGAGATCATCGACGCCGAGGCCGCGCAACGGGTGGCCGCCCGCGCCGGACTCACCGACCCGGCGGCCCTCGACCGGCTGGCGACGGCCGGGCAGCGACTACCGGCCTGGGACGACTCCGCCGCCGGGCTCGAGCGGATCGCCCGCCACTTCCCCGTGCTCGGGCTCTCCAACGCCGGTCGCACCGCGCTGCCGCGGCTCAACGCCCACGCCGGGCTGCGCTGGCACCAGGCCCTCTCGAGCGAGACCGTCCGGGCCTACAAACCCGCGCCGGAGATCTATCGGCTCGCCATCGACACCGCCGGATGCGCGCCGGAGCGCACCCTCATGGTCGCCGCCCACGCCTGGGACCTGCGGGGAGCCCAGGCGAGCGGCATGCGAACCGCCTACGTCCGGCGCCCGGTCGGGGACCCGCCGACGAGTTCCGATGTGTTCGACTGGCAGTTCGACAGCCTCGGCGAGCTGGTCACGAAGCTGACCGGATAGTCACTCGCCCCCGCCGTCCGGGTCCTCGCGGAACCGGCCCGGGGTGGCACCGAAACGGCGGTGGAATGCCTTGGTGAAACTGCTGACCGAATCGAACCCCAGGTCCGAAGCGATGGCACTGACGCTGCGCTGCCGATACGCGGGATTGCGCAGGCGGTCGCGCGCCAGACGCAACCGTTCCTCCCGGATCACTTCGCTGGCACTGGTCCCGGTGGCACGAAAGGCCAATTGAATCTGGCGCACCGACCAGCCCAGCGCCTCGGCCAGGCGCGCGACGGTGAGGTCGCGATCCCCGGCATGGCCGTGGATGTATCGGCGGGCGGCCGATTCCACCGCGGCGAGCCGGGTGGCCGCACTCCCCGGATCGCCGAGGATCTGCATGCAGAGCAGATCCACGAGCCGCTCGGACACGGCGTCGAATTCCCGATCGGTGAGAGTGGCGGACTCGTCGTACAGACTGCCGATGATTCCGGCCGCCACCCGTCCGAGGCCGGTCGTGAGGTCCAGTGGCTGCGCCGGTGGCGCGGTGCGGTGGAGGCGATGCCTGATCTCCTGCCGCGGAATGGTGATGATGAGCCCGCGGGTGCCCTCGGGCAGCGACAGCGAGAAGGGCCGGTCGATGGACACCAGGGCCGTCGAACCGGGCACGAGGGTGCCCTGCTCGTCGGCGGAACCGATGGTCACGGGCCGGGTGAGCGGGACGATCAGCCGGTAGTCGTCGTCCGGGTCGGCACGGATATGTTTCGCGCCGCGAATGTAGGTGACCGCGTCCGACGACCATCCGACCAGCTGGTAGCCCTCGGTGCGGCGCAGCCGGATATGCCCCCGGAAGTCGGCTCGGTCGGTGAATTCGTAAGCGAGCCGACACTGATTCGCATCGACCAGCTCGGTCCAGTAGTCCGCTCGCTCGTGGTAGTCCACCACCCTGGTCGTGACCGCTGTCGCCGGGTCCATCAGCGCCGTCTCCTTCCTACCGCCGCCTAGATCATGGCCGGTTGCCGCGTTCTGCGCATCCGGACAATTCCCGTGCGCGCCGAAACACGCGCCGACGGACCCGTCACGGATACGGTCCGGACGATTCAGCTGGTGGCGGACGAAATTCAGGAGTGCACATGCGCAGAATCGTGGTCGGCGACTACGACACCGGGCGGGGACGGCTGCTGGGCGACGACGAGGTCGGCCCACTGACGCTGGCCATGTTGCCGGGCGTCGAGGTCTACCGGATGTGGGAACTCGACGAGCAACCCACCCTGCCGGTCGACGACGTGCCCCGGATCGACAAGAGCTTCTTCCCCGGCCCGGGTGGACTGCGTTTCGGCATCATCTCCGTGCCCCCGGGGCTGAGCTATGAGCCCGACGCGGACCTCTCCGAGGAGCAGGTGGCGGCGGCCGCCGCGGAGGCGGAGGCGAAAGTGCCCGGGATGATGGCCGCCTTCGACCCCGCCGCACCCGGCATGCACCGCACCACCACCGTCGATTTCATCGTGGTGCTGGCCGGGCACGGCCGCCTGCGCCTCGGCGACGGCTCCGATGTGTCGCTGCGACCGGGCAACTGCGTGATCCAGAACGGCACCCCGCACGCCTGGTTCAACGACGGCACGGAGCCGTTCGTCTTCTGCTACAGCGTCTGCGGAGCCGACCAGAGCACGGCGGACTCGTGAATCACCGCCCGCACCAGCATCTCTCGAAAGGATGGAATATGCGAAAGACCGGTAAGTTGATCCTCGGAGCCGGAATTGCCGTTGCCGCAATCGGTCTCACCCCCGCCACCGCCTCCGCGGCGGAAGGTGTGAGTGGCTGCTTCTCCTACTCCTACGAGCCCGGCATCACGACGACGACGGTGTATTACCACAACCGTTGCGATGTCGGACGGGAGATCACGATACGGCTGAAGGACTACGGGGGCTGCAATGACGGCCATTTCTCCATCCATGTCGAGGCCGACGGAAAGGGCCGCAAGGTCGTCGAATGCGGTGAGGTCGAGGAGGTGTACGGCGAGGAGTACTGAGCCGCGGACGACTACGGCCGAGGTGTCTCAGCTCGCCGCGTGAGCCCTCCGCAGCGCCCGCAGCTCGTCGGCGCGCGGGTCGGCGACCTCGTAGGAGTCGGGGAAGCCGAAGATGCGGACGGTGCGGGTGGCGGCATCGAAGCGCGACCATCCCGGGTCGCCGTGTGTCGCGAAGCGGACCCAGGCGCCGTGCACCTCGTCGGCCAGGCGCTGGGGAGGGTTCGGTCCGGTCAGGGTGTGCGCGGCGTCGATCTGATCGAAGACGAACGGCACCTCCATGACGTGGCAGGCGCCGAGGTTCTCGATGCTCGAGGGCCAGTCGAATTCGTAGACGTAGGCCGGATTCCCCGCCGTCGCGGTGGCTTCCGCGATCCGCATGACATCGTCGCGGAACACGACGTCGGTGATGACGGCGGCGAAGATGTCGGCGGGCGCGGCGTCCGGGCGGTTGGCGGCGTAGCGCTCGGCGACCGCGGGCTCGAGCCCGTAGCGCGCGAGAACGAACGGCAGCGTCTCCTCGGTGATGCCCGCGGCGATACCGGTCGGGAAGGTGAAGAATCGGAACTCCTGCGCGGTCCAGCCCGCGATCAGCGGCACCGTCCGATCCGGTTGGCTCACAATGATATCCGTCGGCCGGTCCGGGAGCAGATCGCCGTCGACGACCGGGAAGAAGCTGAGGATGCCGAGCCCGTTGGCGACGACGGATGCGCCCCACTTCGCCGGGTCGGGGTCGGCGATCAGCTCCAGCGTCGTCCAATCCTGCACCGTCCGTAGCCGATCCGGCGTGAGCTGACCGAATGCCGCCGCGGTGGGCTCGATTCCGAGCTTCGCGGCGACATTCTCCGCGACCTTGCGCGCGTCGTCGGCGGCGGCCACCGCGGAACCGTTGGCGCTCTGCACGATCGCGCGCCGGAACAGGCCGCGGGCGGCGGGCGAGGCGATCAGATTCACCACGCTCATGCCGCCTGCCGACTCCCCGAACACGGTGACATTGCCCGGATCGCCGCCGAACGCGGCGACATTGTCCTGCACCCAGCGCAGGGCGAAGATCTGGTCGCGCAGACCACGATTGAGCGGCGCGCCGGGGACGGCCGCGAAGCCGGAGATGCCGAGCCGGTAGTTGATCGACACCACGACGACGCCGTCGCGCGCGAAGGCGCTGCCGTCGTAGATCTTTCGCGCGTTGGAGCCGCGGGTGAAGGCGCCGCCGTGGATCCACACCAGCACCGGCAGTCCGGCGCTGCTGGTGTCGGGCGTCCAGACGTTCACATTGAGGTACTCGTCGCCCGGGATGCCATCGCTGCCGATGAGCGCGTGAATGGGGGCGGGATACGGCGACTGCACGCAGGTGGCACCGTGCGCGCGGGCCTCCCGCACACCGGACCACTCGGGCACGGGTTTCGGCGCCTCGAACCGCGCCGGGCCGACCGGCGCCGCCGCGTACGGGATGCCGAGGAAGCTGCTGACCCCGCCCTCGGTCACGCCACGAACCTTGCCGCCGGTCACCGACACGATCGTTTCCATAGGGACTCCTTCGTCGCCCGTTCACCCCGGAGCCGAATTCCGGACACTACTCGACAGTACGGGTTCGACGCCGCGACGGCGTCCGGTTCCGGCGCGATCACCCGCTCATCGACGGCGGGGCGAGCACGGGGCGCTGGTGGGCGTACCAGTCCAGCAGGGCCGGGTCGGGGGGGGGGGGGGGGGGGGGGGGGGGGGGGGGGGGGGGGGGGGCGGGCCGGCGGGGGGGGGGGGGGGGGGGGGGGGGGGGGGGGGGGGGGGGGGGGGGGGGGGGGGGGGGGGGGGGGGGGGGGGGGGGGGGGG
>NZ_JARWQD010000307.1 GCF_029869545.1 Nocardia wallacei
TTTGGCCGCGCGGCGCGCCGGGGGGGGGGGGCCCCCCCCCCCCCCCGCGCGGGGGGGGGCCCCCCCCCCGGGGGGGGGCCCCCCCGCTTTCTTGTTGCCGGACTCGTGTAAGTGTTGATTTCATGACGCAAGATCACGCGGCGGAGGGCTCGTCGTACGCGGATGTCACGCCGGAGATGATGAACAAGCTCAGCGAGGGCACGTTCACCGATCTGATCGGGCTGAAGTACACCGAGCTGAGCCCCGACCGGATCCGCGCCGAATGGGTCGTGAACCCGCAGCATCACCAGCCCGCCGGGATCGTGAACGGCGGTGTGTACTGCACCGTCATCGAATCGCTGGCCAGCGTCGGCGGCGCCGGATGGTACGGCTCTCGCGGGCAGGTGGTCGGGGTGAACAACAGCACCGACTTCCTGCGCGCCGTGCGCGAGGGCGTGCTGCGCGGGGAGGCCACGCCGATTCACCGCGGCCGGACCCAGCAGCTGTGGCAGGTCGTGATCACCGACGAACAGGATCGCACGGTGGCACGGGGGCAGGTGCGGCTGCAGAATCTGCCCGCCGCCTCCTGAAACCGCTGCTGCCCGTGCACGGCGCGCCTGCCGTGCGACGCGCGACCGGAGCGGGCGTGCCAGAATGTCGCCCACGAAGATGCCCGTCCCGGAGCCGGTCCGCCGGTGCCGCCGAGCGGGCCGTCCCGGGTGACGAGGAGGTCGCCGGGCGGGTACCCCACCGATTCGCCGAGGAGCACGCATGCGATTGTCGCCGCATGAGCAGGAACGACTGATGCTCAGTTACGCGGCCGAGCTGGCCCGCCGCCGGCAGCAGCGCGGGCTGAAGCTCAACCATCCGGAGGCGGTCGCGGTCATCACCGATCATGTGCTCGAGGGCGCCCGCGACGGCCGGACGGTGGCCGAGCTCATGGCGTCCGGCCGAACCGTGCTCTCGCGCGACGACGTCATGGACGGGGTGCCGGAGATGATCCACGACGTCCAGGTCGAGGCCACCTTCCCCGACGGCACCAAGCTCGTCACCGTCCACCACCCGATCGGCTGAGGCGGCCATGGCGAAGCAAGATTCCGAGCACGAACCGGGCGCCGCGGCGCGCATCGTCCCCGGCGAAATCCTTTACGCCGCGGCACCCGTCGCGATCAACGCCGGTGCCGACAGGATCGAACTCGATGTGGTCAACACCGGCGACCGGCCGGTCCAGGTGGGCAGTCATGTGCACTTCCCGCAGGCCAACGCGGCGCTGGAATTCGATCGGGAGGCGGCGCACGGGCGCCGCCTCGACATCCCCGCCGGGACCGCCGTGCGCTTCGAACCCGGCCTGGGGCAGCGGATTTCGCTGATCCCGCTGCGCGGCACGCGAGAGGTCTACGGCATCGGCCTGAACGCCCCGGGCCCGCTGGACGCGCTCTCCGAGTCCACCGAACGCGGAATTCTGGATGGGACACCATGAGTGAGCTGACACGCGCCCGCTACGCCGAACTGTTCGGCCCCACCGTCGGTGACCGAATTCGCCTGGCCGACACCGATCTGCTGATCGAGATCACCGAAGACCGCAGCGGCGGACCGGGATCGGCCGGTGACGAGGCGGTCTTCGGCGGCGGCAAGGTGCTGCGCGAGTCCATGGGGCAGGCCCGCGCGACCCGCGCCGAGGGCACCCCCGACACCGTCATCACCGGCGTCGTGATCGTGGACCACTGGGGAATCATCAAGGCGGACCTCGGAATTCGCGACGGCCGCATCTGCGGGATCGGCAAGGCGGGCAACCCGGACATCATGGACGGGGTGCATCCGGATCTGGTCGTGGGGCCGTCGACGGAGATCATCGCGGGCAACGGGCGCATCGTCACCGCCGGTGCCATCGACTGCCACGTGCACTTCATCTGCCCGCAGCTGCTCGAGGAGGCGCTCGGCAGCGGCATCACGACCATGATCGGCGGCGGCACCGGACCGGCCGAGGGCAGTAAGGCCACCACGGTCACGCCCGGACCCTGGCATCTGGGCCGCATGCTGGAGGCCACCGACGGATGGCCGGTGAACATCCTGCTGCTCGGCAAGGGCAACACCGTGCGCCACGATTCGCTGTGGGAGCAGTTGCGCGGCGGCGCAGGCGGTTTCAAGCTGCACGAGGACTGGGGGACCACCCCGGCGGCCATCGATGCGGCGCTCACCGTCGCCGACGCGGCGGGCGTGCAGGTGGCGCTGCATTCGGACACGCTGAACGAGGCCGGTTTCGTGGAGGACACCCTCGCCGCGATCGCGGGCCGGGCCATCCACTCGTATCACACCGAGGGCGCGGGCGGCGGGCACGCGCCCGACATCATCACCGTCGCGGCGCATCCCAACGTGATGCCCAGCTCCACCAATCCGACACGGCCGCACACCGTCAACACCCTCGACGAGCATCTGGACATGCTCATGGTGTGCCATCACCTGAATCCGGCGATCCCCGAGGATCTGGCCTTCGCGGAGAGCCGGATCCGGCCGTCCACCATCGCCGCCGAGGACCTGCTGCACGACCTGGGCGCGATCTCGATGATCGGCAGCGACTCCCAGGCGATGGGGCGCATCGGCGAGGTGGTGATGCGCACCTGGCAGACCGCGCACATGATGAAGCGCCGCCGCGGCGCACTGCCGGGCGACGGCGCCGCCGACAATCTGCGCGTGCGGCGCTATATCGCGAAATACACCATCGCCCCGGCGGTGACGCACGGCCTCGACCACGAGATCGGCTCGGTCGAGGTGGGCAAGCTGGCGGATCTGGTGCTGTGGGAGCCCGCCTTCTTCGGCGTGCGCCCGCACGCCGTGCTCAAGGGCGGCACGATCGCGTGGGCGGCGATGGGCGACGCCAACGCCTCCATCCCGACCCCGCAGCCCGTCCTGCCGCGGCCCATGTTCGGCGCGGCACCGGTGGTGGCGGCGGGGACGTCGCTGCACTTCGTCTCCGAGCAGGCGATCGAGGACGGGCTGGCCGACCGGCTGCGGGTGAACCGGAAACTGGTGCCGGTGGCCAACGTCCGCAAGCGCACCAAGTCCGACCTGCCGCACAACGACGCCATGCCCCGCATCGAGGTGGACCCCGACACCTTCACCGTCCGCGTCGACGGCGAGGTCTGGGCGGAGGACCCGGCCACCGAACTACCCATGGCCCAGCGCTACTTCCTGTTCTGAGTTCCGGCCACGCGCCGCTCGTCCGCTCGGTGGAAATCCGGTGGCGAGGGTGACACTGCCGTGGTGTCATGGCGCGGTGACGTCTACCGCGCTGCTCGGATTTCTCCTGATCACCTCGCTGGCCGTGATGACGCCCGGGCTGGACACCATGCTGGTGCTGCGCAGCGCGGTGCTGGGCGGGCGGCGGCGCGGGCTGGCGGCGGTGGCGGGGATCAGCCTCGGGTGCCTGGTGTGGGGGACGGCGAGCGTGCTCGGGTTGACCGCGCTGCTGACCGCGTCGCGGCTCGCCTACGACGTGGTGCGGTACCTGGGGGCGGCCTATCTGCTGTGGCTCGGTGGGTCGGCGTTGTGGAAGAGCCTGCGGCGCAAGGGGAACGAGGTGGTGCCGGATCCGGAGGTGACCGTCGCGCCGAGCAGCTGGGCCGCATTGCGCATGGGTCTGCTCACCAACCTGCTCAACCCGAAGGTCGGCGTCTTCGCCATGAGCCTGCTGCCCCAGTTCCTCCCCGCGGGCGCGCCCGGATGGGGTGCGCTGCTGGTCGCGATGCACATCGGCATCGGCATCATCTGGTACTCCGTGCTGACATCCCTTGCCGTACGCGCGAAATGGTTGCTCACCCGAGCGGCCGTCAAACGCTGGCTCGACCGCGTCACCGCCACGGTCCTGATCGGGTTCGGCATCAAACTCGCGACCGAGGGAACCTGACGCCCTTGCGTTTCCGGCATCCGAGGTCCCTTCCTTGTTCCGGCATCCGAGTTCGCTCCTTGTTTCCGGCGTGCTTTTGGCCGGAATGGCAGACTGGGTGGTATGGCTAACGGCGAATGGGGTGCGGTCGATCGGTATTTGGTGGATACCTTGGTGGGGGACGGGGATTCCGATGTGCTGCAGGAGAATTCGGCGGCGGGGCTGCCGTCGATCGATGTGTCGCCGCCGCAGGGGAAGTTTCTGCATCTGATCGCGGTGTCGGCGGGGGCGCGGCGGGTGCTGGAGATCGGGACGCTGGGCGGGTACAGCACCTTGTGGCTGGCGCGGGCGGTGGGGCCCGAGGGGCGGGTCGTGACGTTGGAGTACGCGCCCGCGCACGCCGACGTGGCGCGGAAGAACCTGGACCGCAAGGGCGTCGGCGACCGGGTGGAGATTCGCGTCGGCGCGGCCCTGGACAGCCTGCCGGTGCTGGCCGAGGAGAACCCGGAACCGTTCGACCTGGTATTCATCGATGCCGACAAGGTCAACAACTCGAACTACGTGCGCTGGGCGCTGCGCCTGACCCGCCCGGGTTCGGTGATCATCGTCGACAATGTCGTGCGCAACGGCGGCATCGCCGACCCGGGCTCCGCCGACGCCGCCGTCCGCGCCAGCCGCGAGGTGCTCGAACTGCTCGCCGCGGAGCCGCGCGTGGACGCGACCGCGGTGCAGACCGTCGGCGGAAAGGGCTGGGACGGTTTCGCCTACGCGGTCGTCACCGGCTGACCAGCACGTCCGGTTCCGGATGCCGCTGCTGGTCGGCCGCCTACCCGCCGCCGAAGGCCATGAGCGCGACGGTGGCTCCGGCCGGATCGGCGATGACGGCGATCCGTGAGGGCCCCGGCATATCCGCCGGTTCGCTGATCGTCTTGCCGCCCAGTTCGGTGGCGCGGGCGACGGTGGCGTCGCAGTCCGGGACGTGAATGGTCATCGCCCAGAACGGGGCCGGTTCGCCCGGGTGTGCGGCGGCCGCACCGCCGAACTCGCCGCCGCCGCTACCGGTGGTGAGCGCCTGATACGGCTTGTCGGTGGCGGTTTCCCACGCGGCATTGCGGTAGATCCAGCCGAGCACGGTCGCGTAGTGCGCCATCGCGTCGGCGGGCGCGCCGACGGCCGTGTACTGCACCCAGCACGGGTTGTTCGGCTGGGACCAGCGCTCGGTGCCGGGCTGGCCGGTGAGGTGGGCGATGCCGTAGCCCGCGCCGTCGGGATCGGCGAGGATGGCGAATTCGAGCTGGCCGGGTACCTCGGTGAAGTCGCAGAAGGTCGAGGCACCGGCGGCGAGGGCGGTGGCGACGGTCGCCCGGACGTCGGCGACCGCGAAGTACGGCAGCCACATCGCGGGCTTGACATCGCCGTCCGGTGCCGTCGCCGAGGCGATGCCCGCGACCTGCGCGCCGCCCTGGCGCAGCACGGTGTAGTGCCCGTTCGCGGCGCCGGTGTCCTCGGCGGTCCAGCCGAACAGGCCGCTGTAGAACTCGGCCGCCGCGGCGATATCGGGTGCGGTCACATCGAACCAGCAGGGCGCGCCCGGGTCGAATGCAGGCATGAAGTTCTCCTCGAGGTCGTGCGGGCCGCCGCAGATGCGCCCGCGAAGCACGTGCATCGATGGAGACGGGGCGCGGTGCGCCGATTCATCGGGGCCGCCGGGCCGACGGCAGCACCTGCCGCACCTCGGCTCAGCGCTCGGCGGCGAATCCGTCGCACAGGGCCGTCAGACCGGCCTGCAGCATCCGCTCCGGATCCAGCAGATCGCCGCTGCCGGTCCCCTCCAGCGAGGCGAGGGGCGCGGGCGTCGGCCAGCGCGGGGAACCCTCCAGCAGCGCGGTGAGCCCCGAGACCTCCTCCTGCTCCCCGTCCCGTTTGGCCAGCATCGCCGCGCTGACCTGCTGCAGCGCGATACCGGCGATATAGCTCCACACCGACAGCGCCATGCGCGTGGCCTGCCGGGGATCGTCGGTCAGCTCGCCGAAGCCGTCCACCAGCCAGGCCAGGCACGCCAGGCTGTGCGGGCCGAAGTTGTAGCGCGGCACCGCGAAGGTGAACAGCACCCACGGATGGTCCTGATACAGCTGCCAGTCGATCTCGGCGGCGATGCGCACCCGATCGCGCCACGTCCACTCCGGCCGCGGCGGGGGATAGGGATCGCGGCGCGCCACCTCGTCGGTCATCTCCGCCAGCAGGGCGTCCTTGTTGGGCACGTGCCGGTACAGCGACATCGCACCCACGCCCATCCGATCGGCGATGCGCCGCATCGACAGCGCGTCGAGCCCGGCCTCGTCGGCCAGCGCGATGGCCGCGTCGACGATGGCGGCGCGGGTGAGCTTGGGGTCCGTCACCGATAACTCGCTTTCGTTTTGCGGGCCGGGTGCGTACGCTGTACCCAGCTCTCGAGCGTACGTCGTACGCGTGATTCGAAGGATAGGTGATGGTGGGTCTCGACACCCGTGCGACCACGACTCCGCGCCGTGCCTGGCTGGGCCTTGCCGTGCTCGTCCTGCCGGTGCTGCTGGTGTCGATGGACATGTCCGTGCTGTTCCTGGCGATGCCGACGCTCACCGAGCACCTGGATCCCTCCGCGGCCCAACAGCTCTGGATCCTCGACATCTACGGGTTCATGATCGCCGGTCTGCTGATCACCATGGGCAACCTGGGCGACCGGATCGGGCGCCGCAACATCCTGCTGGCCGGGGCGGCGCTGTTCGGCATCGCCTCGGCGCTGGCGGCCTTCGCGCCCAGCGCCGGTGTGCTGATCGCGGCGCGGGCGCTGATGGGGATCGGCGGCGCCACCCTGCTGCCGTCGAGCCTGGCGCTGATCTCGAGCCTGTTCCCGGATCCGCGCACCCGCGGCACCGCGATCGGGGTGTGGACGGCATTCTTCGCCGGTGGTTCGGCGGTGGGGCCGATCATCGGCGGCATGCTGCTGCACGGCTTCTGGTGGGGGTCGGTATTCCTGATCAACGCGCCCGTCGTGCTGGTGCTCGTGCTGGCCGGGCCGTTCGTGCTGCCCGAGCATCGCGCGGCCGGGCGGGGTCCGCTGGATCTGATCAGCGTGGCGCTGTCGATCGGCGGCATCCTGCCGACGGTGTACGCGGTGAAGCAGGCGGCCGCGGAGGGGCTCGACGCCGAGGTGCTGATCGCGGGGCTGTTCGGGGTGATGGTGCTGGTGCTGTTCGTGCGGCGGCAGCGGCACCTGGCCGAACCGCTGCTGGACCTGGCGCTGTTCCGGCGCGGATCGTTCTCCGTCGCAATCGGTTCCAGCACGATCGGCATGATGTCGCTGGCCGGGATGAGCTACATGACCAGCATCTACCTGCAATCGGTGACGGGCCGCGACGTGCTCGCGGCGGCGCTGCTGGGCATTCCGATGGCGATCGCGGTGTTCATCCTGTCGATGAGCGGGGCGCGGGTGGCGCAGTGGCTGGGCGTGCGGACCTCGTTCGTGCTGGCGCTGTGCGCGGCCGCGGTGGGCAACCTGATGCTGCTGGGCGTCGGCGTGGACGGCGGGATCGGGTGGTACGTGGCCGGTTCCACGGTGGCGGGTCTGGGCTACGGCGTGGTGTTCACGCTGGTGTCGGAGGTGGCGGTGTCGTCGGTGCCGCCCGAGCGGGCGGGCTCCGCGGTCGGGATCTCGGAGACCAGTTTCGAATTGGGCAATGCGCTGGGCCTGGCGCTGCTGGGATCGCTTGCGGCGCTGATATTCCGGTCGGGCGGCGACTACGCGGGCACGCTCGGCGAGACGATCGTGCGCGCGGGCGGGGACGGCGATCTGGTGCACGCCGCGCGGGAATCGTTCATGACCGGTATGCATACGGCGACCGTCGTGGGCGTGGTGCTGCTGGTGGCGATGGCGACGGTCGCGCTGGTGGTGGCCCGGCCCGGCAGGGCGCCGGGAATGCCCACGAAGGATGTCGCGGAGGCGGCGGATGCCGGGGCGGCCCCCGGCGGGCACTGATCGCCCGCACGGCCGGGTCGCGGAATGCCTTGCGGGCCAGTCGCGGTCCCGTCGCCGGATTGCGATCCGGTTACGGTTGCTCGCGGAGATCAACGCGGGCGCACTAGGGTCGTGCTGTGACAGAGAGCACGTCCAACGGCCGTCCGCTGGCCGAGCGGGTGGCGACGCGGCTGCTGTATCCGACCTCCCGGCCGCGGGAGCGGGCGCTGCGCGACGCCGTATCGGGCAAGGTGGTGCTGGTGACCGGCGCCTCGCACGGCATCGGGAAATGCACCGTGCGCAAGCTGGCGGCCGCCGGGGCGGTGGTGCTGCTGGTGGCGCGGTCGCTCGAGGAACTCGAGGAGGTCGCGGCCGAGATCGCCGCCGACGGCGGTGTGGCCCATGTCTACCGCGCCGACCTGACCGATATGCAGGCCACCGACCGGCTCGGCCGGGAGATCCTGGCCGCGCACGGGCACGTCGATGTGGTGATCAACAACGCGGGCAAGTCGATTCGGCGCGCGATCGACCGGTCCTACGATCGGTTCCACGACTTCACCCGGACGATCGACGTGAACTATCTCGGCCCGGTGCGGCTGCTGCTGACCCTGCTGCCGAGCATGCGCGAACGCAAGCAGGGGCATATCGTCAACATCTCCACCTGGGGGCTGCGGATGCCGCCCGCGCCGCGGTGGTCGGCCTACGGTGCCTCGAAGGCGGCCTTCGACACGTGGCTGCGCACGGTCGCGACCGAGATCGCGAGCGACAATATCGACACCACCTCGGTGTACATGCCGCTGGTCCACACCCGCATGAGTGCCCCGACGAATTTCGGCAGCATGCCCGGCCTCACCGCCGAGGAGGCGGCCGACGTGGTCTGCCACGCCGTCGTCGCCAGGCCGGTGGAGATCTCCCCGTGGTGGACCGGTCCACTGCAGGCATGGACCGACCTCACCCGGGGCCCCGCCCAGCGCCTCATGTCCCGCAGCTTCCGCCGCTGAGGGTGTCCGATTACGGGACCAGCACGACTTTGCCTGTGGTGGCTCGGGTTTCGAGTGCGCGGTGGGCGGCCGCGGCGTCGGCGAGCGGGAATCGGTGGACCGCCGGGCGGAGGCGGCCGGACGCGGCCTCGGCCAATGCCGTGGTCTCGAGGTTGCGGATACCTCCGGCGCGTTCGAACATCGGCGGGCCGAGGACGTATTTGTCGGTGATCTCGCGCTCGGCGAGGAACTGCTCGTCCAGCTCGACCTGTTCGCCGCCGCTCCAGCCGAACACCAGCCGGGTGCCGCCCTTGGCGAGCAGATCGATGGCGGCGCGGGCGATTTCGCCACCCACGCCGTCGAACAGCAGCGCGGCGGGCCGTTCGCCGAATCGCTGCCGGACCGTGTCGGCCCATCCCGGCTGCCGGTAGTCGAGGGCGAGATCGGCGCCGTTGGCGGCGACCAGATCGGCCTTGGCCTGCCCGCCCGCCAGCCCGATCACGGTGAGCCCGTTGTTCTTCAGGTGCTGCACCAGCAGTGTTCCGATGCCGCCCGCCGCGGCGGTCACGACGGCGACATCTCCGCGCACGAGCGTCGCGAATTGCAGAATTCCGAACGTGGTCCGGCCGGTGCCGATCATCGCGACCGCCGCGGCCGGATCGAGCCCGTCCGGAAGTGCGTGCAGCTGGTCGACTCCCGTGACGGCTCGCGAGGCGTACCCGCCCGGCACGGGGCCCAGATAGGCGACAACCGCTGTGCCGAGCCACTTCTCGTCGACCCCCGGTCCGACGCGGTCGACGACACCCGCCACCTCCCGGCCGGGGACGGTCGGCAGTTCGGGCGGCGGAAACGGCCCCGGTTTACCCTCGCGGATCGCCGTATCGACGAAATGGACCCCGGCCGCGGCCACCTCGATGCGCACCTGCCCGGCGCCCGGCACCGGATCATCGAGCGTCTCGTACCGCAGGTTCTCCGCGGGCCCGAACTCGTGAAGTCGAATCGCATGCATACGCATCATTCTCGAACCTCCACCTAAGTTGAGGTCAAGTCGTTTACGGCAACCAGGGCGGTGATGTGCGGCGTGGTCGTGGCCGCAGCGGTGCGGCCGAGCCGGGGAATGGTCGGCTCGGCCTGGTCGGGTACCCGCATCGGGGCGCTCGGAGGCGGTGGCGCCCGGTGCGAGGATCGCGTGTGACCATAGGATCGGGGCGTGCGAGTGCGGGAGGTGCGGCGATGAGTCTGGCGGTATTGCTCACCCTGGCGGACTCGCGGCTGCCGATCGGGGGGCATGTGCACTCCGGCGGGGTCGAGGAGGCGATCGCGTCCGGGGTGCTGCGGGATGTGCCGTCGGTCGAGGACTATCTGCGGCGGCGGATCCGCACCTCGGGATTGGTGGCCGCATCGCTGGCCGCGGCCGTGTGCGGCGGGGAGCTGACCGCGCCACGGGCGGAGCTGGAGGCCGACGCGCGCACCCCGGCACCGGCCGCCCGCACGGCCTCGCGGGCGCAGGGGAGAGGGCTGCTGCGCCTGGCGAAGCAGGTATGGCCCGGCGGCGACTGGTCCGCGCTCGGCGCCCGCCCGCATCTGTCGACCGTGTTCGGCGTGGTCGGCACCGTGGCGGGCGCGTCGCCGGACGAGATCGCCGGAGTCGTCGTCTACACCACATTGACAGGCGCCGCGACGGCCGCGCAGCGCCTCCTGGCCCTGGACCCGGCGGCCGTCGCCGCCTGCACCATCCGGCTCGCCGGGTCCTGCGACCGCACTGCCGCCGAGGCCGTGAAGGGCCTTGCGGCACTGTCGGACCCGCTACAGGACGTGCTCGCCGAACGTCACCTCCAGCGCGAAATGCCCCTGTTCGCCTCCTGAGCCCCGGGGACGTACCGCTCCTGTTGCGGACGCCGTGCCGCGGGCTCCCGCGGGCCGCCGATTCGGGAGTCGGGTAACACGGGGTTTACACGGGTCGGTCAGGATGGGGCGGAAAGGAGTGAGCATGCCACCTCATCTGATCGATGGTGAACCGCACGACCACGCGCACGACCGGCCGAAGCGGGAGCGGACCCCGGGCGAGCCGCTGCGGATCGGGATCGGCGGCCCCGTGGGGTCGGGCAAGACCGCCCTGGTGGCGGCGCTGTGCCGACAGCTGCGCGAGGAATTGTCGCTGGCCGTGCTGACCAACGACATCTACACCACCGAGGACGCCGACTTCCTGCGCCGTCACGCCGTGCTGCCGGACGAGCGGATCACCGCGGTGCAGACCGGCGGCTGCCCGCACACCGCGATCCGCGACGACATCACCGCCAATCTCGACGCGATCGACGACCTGATCGAGGCGAACCCGCCGCTGGATCTGATCCTGGTCGAATCCGGCGGCGACAACCTGACCGCCACCTTCTCCTCCGGCCTGATCGACGCGCAGATCTTCGTGGTCGACGTGGCGGGCGGCGACAAGGTGCCGCGCAAGGGCGGGCCCGGCGTCACGTACTCCGACCTGCTGGTGATCAACAAGACCGATCTCGCGCCGCAGGTGGGCGCCGATCTCGGTGTGATGGACCGGGATTCGACCGCCGTGCGGGAGGGCCGCCCGTTCGTCTTCTCCTCGCTGACCGAGGATCCGGCCGCCACCCCCGTGCTGACCTGGGTGCGCGAACAGCTGCGCGCCGCCGCAGAACAGGACGCCGCCGCGGTTGCGCACTGAACTGCGGATCCTGGCGCGGGCCGGGGCGCTGCCGCACATCCACGCCACCGGCGGGTTGTCGGCGCGGTGCACCGGCCCGGCCACCGTCCACCTGATCGGCACGGCCGCCACGCCGCTCGGCGGTGACGAGCTCGATATCGCGATCGTGGTGGAGCCGGGCGCCCGCCTGGCGGTGCGCTCGGTGGCGGCCACCATCGCGCTGCCGGGACGGCAGACGCGAAAGTCGGTGGCGCGCTGGCATTTCGAGGTGGGATCGGGAAGCGAGCTGGATTTCGATCCCGAGCCCACCGTCGTCGCGGGTGGGGCCGAGCACCGGACGGTCACCACCGTCGCGCTGGCCGCGGACGCCCGCGTGCGGGTGCGCGAGCGCGTGCAGATCGGCCGCGCGGGTGAGGATATCGGTGAGTGGTGTGGCGATCTCGTCGCCGACCTCGCCGACGCCCCGCTGCTGCGCCATCGGCTCGCCCTGGGCGCCGGGGCCGTCACCGACGATGCCCTCTCCGCGCCGCGAGCGCTGTCGAGCGTGCTCACCTATCCGGACGAGAGTCCCGTGGGAACAGTCGAATTGGATGCGGCGCTGCTGCCCTTGGCGGCCGGGGGTTCGCTCTACACCTGGGTGGGGCGGCGGATATCGGCCGATCCGCTGCCGCTGCGGGATTCGGCGGCCTGATGTGCCGGTGTGGCGTCGTGCGGCCGGGATACGATGGCCGCCTGCGCTTCTGGTAAGGATCGAGCTGGGCCGATGGATGACTATTACGATCTCGGCGGGTATTCCCGCGCCGTGACCACGGATTCGCCACAGGCGCAGATCTGGTTCGATCGCGGGCTGCTGTGGCGCTATGCGTTCAATTACGAAGAGTCCGTGCGGTGTTTCCGGCGCGCGGTGCAGTACGATCCCGGCTGTGCCATGGCCCACTGGGGGATCGCGTACGCCTATGGCCCGTACTACAACCGGCCCTGGGACGACTTCACGACGGCCGAGCTGACGGCCGCACTGGCCGATATTCGCGCGGCGATCGATACCGCGGTAGTGCTCGCGGATGCGGCGTCGCCGGTGGAGAGCGCGCTGATCCACGCCTTGGCGCAGCGCTATCCGCCGGTGCCGGAGCCGGTGCGCGGAACCTTGCGGGAGTGGGAGGACGCCTACGCGTCGGCGATGCGCGCGGTCTACGCCGAATTCCCCGACGACCTCGACGTCTGCGTGCTGTTCGCCGAGGCGATGATGAACCGCACGCCGTGGGAGCTGTGGGATCTCGACCGCGGTGTGCCCGCCGACGGCGCCGACACGCTGGAGACGATTGCCGTGCTGGAGCATGCGCTGCGGCTCGGCGCCCAGGTGGAGCCGCCGAATCCCGGTGTGCTGCACCTGTATATCCACGCGATGGAGATGTCGCCGCATCCCGAGCGGGCGTTGCGCGCGGCCGACGCGCTGCGCGATGCCGCGCCGGACGCGGGCCATTTTCTGCACATGCCTTCGCATATCGACATCCTGTGCGGTGACTATCACGCCGCCGTGGTCGCCAACGACCGCGCGATCGCCGCCGACCGCCGATATGTGCGGCGGGAGGGGGCATTCAACTTCTACACCCACTCCCGCTGCCACGACTACCACCTGAAGTTGTACGCGGCCATGCTGCTCGGCCGGTACGAGCCCGCCCTGCGGGCGGCGGTGGAGATGGCCGACACCATCCCCGAGGAGCTGCTCCGGACGGCGACCTCGCCGATGGCGGACTGGCTCGAGGGATTCGTGCCGATGAAGCTGCACGTGCTGGTGCGGTTCGGCAAGTGGCGGGACATCCTCGACGAGCCGTTTCCGGACGACGCCGGTCTGTACCTGGTGACGACGGCGACGCTGCACTACGCCAGGGGTGTGGCGCACGCCGTGCTCGGCCGGACCGACCTGGCCGAGGACGAGCGCCGGTCGTTCGAGCGCGCCCTCGCGCGCATCCCGGTCCGCCGCAAGTTCTTCAACAATCGCTACGTCGACATTCTCGGCATCGCGGCGCGCATGCTCGCGGGCGAGATCGACTATCGGAAGGGCGAATTCGACAGCGCCTTCGCCCATCTGCGCGCGGCGGTCGACCTCAACGACACCCTGCCCTACGACGAACCGTGGGGCTGGATGCAGCCGCCGCGCCACGCGCTGGGCGCGCTGCTGCTGGAACAGGGCCGCGTCGCCGAGGCGGTCGGCGTGTACGAGACCGATCTGGGCCTGGCACCGTCGGCCACGCGGGCCGCGGTGCACCGGGACAACGTGTGGAGCCTGCTCGGCTACGTCGAATGCCTGCACCGCCTCGGCCGCCACGACGAGGCCGCCCGCACCCAGCCGCGCCTCGATCTCGCGCTGGCCCGAGCCGACCCGGACCTCCGCGTCTCCTGCTTCTGCCGCGTAGCCTCCCCACCCGACCCCACCTGCCGCCCGGAGACCACCGGCTGCCACTAGCCACCCTCTGGTACCGGCGTGTGGTGGTGCGCCCGTGCGCATTCCCGTGCCCGGGGCGGGAGCGGGCGGCGTCGGCCGGTTCCCGCCCCGGGCTGTTGCGGGTCAGTCGCCTACGACGCGGGGTGGTGCGTTGAAGGAGTTGACCGCGCCGACCGCGGCACCGGCGGCCGCGCCGATCGCGGCGGCCGGGACGGTGATGACGCCCGCGCCGAATGCGGCACCCAGGGCGGGTCCCGCGACGACGCCGACCGGCACGAACGGCAGGCCGACCACCAGCCCGACCACGCCACCGACCAGGCCGGAGGTGAGTGCGAACGGGGCCGCCGTGGCGGCACCGGCGAGCGCGCCCACCGCGGCGGACCCGACGGTCTGGCCCGCGATGCGGTCGGAGCGGCTGCGCTCCATGCCGACCGAATCCAGGAACGTCGCCAGGTTCGCCTCCGCCTGGGCGGCGTTGTCGTTGATCTGGATGGCCTGCTCGCGGTCGATGAAACCGGGCGCGTCGACCTGGACGTCGCCGAACCGGAACTTGCCCGGCGGCGGCGCGATCGGCGGCACCGGAGCGACCGGCACCGGCGGGTGCAGCACCCCGACCGGCGCCAGATAGTTCTTGTCGGGCATCGCCCGGGCGGTCTGCAGCGAGCTGAGCGTGCTGTCGGGGATGTTCAGGCCCTCGTAGGGCTGGACGTTGGGCGCCTCACTGGCCGGCCACTGCGGCGCTTGGTCCTGGTGCGTCGCCGGGCTGGGCTCGGCGGGTGCGGCGTTGGCGGTCCCGGTTCCGACGACCGCCAGCACTAGGGGGATCGCACCCGCCGCGACGGCGTTGCCCACCCGGTGGCGATGCGGATTCGGCGCTCTGTGTTTGCCTGCGGCCATAGCGACCTTTCTTCCGGCGAGTATCGACGATCAACATTCGGATCCGCGGCGAGGGTGGATTGGTAGCATCCGCGACTCACCGAAACGGCTTCCATAGCTGCGAATTAGCCGAAATTCGGACGAATTGCGCTGGCCGACAAGGTAAAGGGCCGGTCCACATGTCGTGGACCGGCCCCGAGGGTGCGGCAAAGTCACCCGATGATTGCTGCCTCCCCGGCGTCGCTCTGCGCGACACCAGGTTCCGGCGTGTCGGCGTCCGGCGTACCACTGTCGGCCTCGCCGCCCGGTGTGGCGGGCGCCAGGTATCCGTTGAGCGCGCCCACCCCTGCGCCGACGGTCGCACCCGCGGCCGCGGCCGGAGCGGCGACGATCCCCGCGCCGATCGCCGCCCCGGCGGCCACCACGCCGATCGTGCCGAGCGGCAACATCGGCGATCCGGCCATCGCGCCGACGAACCCGCCCATCAGCGCGCCTGCCACGGCGACGGGACTGGCGACGGCGGCGCCCACCGCGGCGCCGACGGCGGCAGTGCCCACGGTCTGCGCGGCGATCCGGTCGGAACGGCTGGGCGCGAACCCGGCCCCGTCGAGCGTGCGGGCCAGGTCGGCCTCGGCGCGTGCGGACATGTCGTTGAGCTGACCGGCCGATTCGGCGGGCAGCCATGCGGGGATGTCGACCTGCGTGTCACCGAACCGCAGCTTGCCCTCCGGTGCCTCGATCGGCGCCACCGTCCCGAGTCGCGCGGGATCGGGCAGACGCAACCGCTCGATCTCGACCGCGGCCAAGGGGCCCGGCGCGGGCAGCGCGCGCACGCCCGTCGCCGAATCCCGGCCGACATACACCTGTGGCGCGTCGCCCCGGTCCGCGGGCGTGCCCGGCACGGCGGCGGCCGCCCCCGGACTCCCGACGGGATGCGATGCCGTAGCCGGACCGGTGGCCAGCAACGCGGCGGTCAGCGGTAGCGCGCCCACGGCCACCGCGGAACCCAGGCGCCGACGGCGCGACACCGGATCAGCCGATTGGCGTTTGCCCATGGATGACCTCTCTGTGCGAATGTCAACGGATGTCGGACATTCGGACCCATCCGGCAGGTCGGATGGGTCGGGTCATCCAGCGGTTGTTTCGTGGTCGGATGTACGAATAAGCCGAAAAGGCTAGTTCGCCACGGATTTGCCCGGGTCCCTTGGTGTTTCGCTCGCCGCCCCGGCGGGGCCCTTGCCGCCGAGTTCGGCGCGCACCTCGCGCCCGTCGTCCTCGTTGCCGTTCATCGCCTCGAGCGCCAGCCGCGCGAACACCCACTGCTCGGTGGCGGCCATCTGCCCGCGGTTGCGCCCGATGAACGCCACGAACCACTGGAATACGGTGACGGTCCGGCTGCGGTAGCCGATGAGGTAGTACAGGTGCAGCACCAGCCAGATGAGCCACGCGAAGAATCCGCCGAACTCGAGCTTGCCGATCTGGCACACCGCGTTGTACCGCGAGACGGTGGCCATGCTGCCCTTGTTGAAGTACTTGAACGGCTTTCGTTGCTCGGCCGTCTGCTTACCGGCCTGTTCGGCCTTGATCTGCTTGGCCGCGTAGGTGGCGCCCTGGATCGCGCCCTGCGCCTGTCCGGGCACATTCGGCACCGACATGAGATCGCCGACGACGAAGACGTTCGGATAACCCTTGATCGTGAGATCCGGTTCGACGATGACGCGGCCCGCGCGATCGACCTCGGTGCCCTTGGACTGATCGGCGAGCAGCCTGCCGAGCCCGCTGGCCGCCACGCCCGCCGACCACACCTTGCACGCGGCCTCGATGCGGCGCTCGCTGCCGTCCTTGTCCTTCACGGTGACCCCGCGCGCATCGACGCCGGTGACCATGGCGTTGAGCTGGATCTCCACGCCCATCTTCTCCAACCGGCGCTGCGCCTTGCCGCCGAGCTTGGGTCCCATCGGCGCGAGCACCGCACCGGCGCCCTCCAGCAGGATGACCCGGGCGTCGCGCGGATCGATATTGCGGAAGGTGCCCTCGAGGGTGCGGTCGGCGAGTTCGGCGATCTGCCCGGCCAATTCGACGCCGGTGGGGCCCGCGCCGACCACCACGAAGGTCATGAACCGATCCCGCGCCTCCTGGGTCTTGGCCAGTTCGGCCTCCTCGAAGGAGCCGAGGATGCGGGCGCGCAGCTCCAGCGCGTCGTCGATGGTCTTCATGCCCGGCGCGTAGGTCGCGAACTGGTCGTTGCCGAAGTAGGACTGCTGGGCGCCGGTCGCCACGATCAGGCTGTCGAAGGGGGTGACGGTGTCCTCGTTCAGCAGCTCCGAGGTGACGGTGCGGTTGATCAGGTCGATGGAGTGCACCTCGCCGAGGATCACCTGCACGTTCTTGTACTTGCGCAGTACCAGGCGGGTGGCGGGGGCGATCTCGCCGGTGGACAGGATGCCGGTGGCCACCTGGTACAGCAGCGGCTGGAACAGGTGGGTGGAGGTCTTGGAAATCAGTACGACGTCGACGTCGGCGTGCTTGAGATGCTTGCACGCGAACAAGCCGCCGAAGCCGGATCCGATCACCACGACGCGGTGGCGACGGTTCTCGACAGTCTCGGTACTCATCTCAGCTCCTCGCCGGACGTACGGTTTGCGTCAGGTTCACGGTAGTCGGCTACCCAGCGGCAGTCACGATGAACTCCCACTGTCGGCGAGTCTCGGCGCGGCATGCGTAGCGAGGCTCGGTGCGGGCGCCGCGGCGTCGACGACGATCGGCCCGACCAGCCGCTCGGCGCCGATACTCTCGACGGTCGGCCACAGGAAGGCCGCGAGGCGCTCGACGTAGTCCTCGCGGGACCGGGCCGGATCCTGCGCCCAGGCCTCCGCCGACATCAAGATGGCGCCGACGGTCGCGGTCGCCCAGATCCGCGCCAGCGCGGGGTCGGCGTCCAGGCGGCGCAGGATGGTGTCGAAAACCGCTGTGGCCCACTCGGTCACCCGGGTGAAGAAGGGCCGGTGCTCGGTCTCGCCGCTCTCCAGCCGCTGCATCATCACGTGGTGCAGATTCGGGTTGGACTCGACGAAATCACACATCAGCCGCACCACGGCGAGCAGTAGCCGCCGCGCGGGCAGCGGCTGGGCGAGGACGGCGTCCGCGGCGGCGATGATGTTCTCCATGTGCCGCTGGGCGAGCGCGTCGATCAGCGCGGGGAGGTCGGGGAACACCGCGTACACGGCGGTGCGCGCGTAGCCCGCCTCGGCGGCGACCTGAGCGATCGTCATGCGGGTGCCCGCGCGCTCGATCACGCGCTCGGCGGCGTCGAGGATCTCGGCTCGCCGTCGGCCGGGATCGGGGGGCGGCCCCGGCGGGCGGCCCCGCGGCCGCGATGTGTCCCTTTTCACAGCACCCACTCTACCGGTAATGTACAAGGTGTACTTTAACTGGGAGGCTTGCCATGGTCAGCGTCGACCCTCGAGCGCGTAGTGCCGAACGAGAGAACCTCGGCTTCATCGAAATTCCGGACCGCCATCCGATCGACCGGATGCTGCGCCTGCTGCCCGCGCGCGAGCAGACACTCGCGACCCCGCCGCGCGGCAGCGGGCGCCGGGCCGTGCGCGGCGATGCGGGGCTGCCGTATCTGGGCCGGTCGCTGCAGTATCTGCGCTGGGGCCCGGCCGAGATGCTCGATCGCTACCACCGCTACGGCCCGGTCGGCTACAACCGCTCGCTCGGCGTGGACCGGGTGCTGGTGGCGGGCCCACAGGCCGTCGACGAGGTAGTGGGCAAGCGGCGCAACGACTTCGGGCAGGGCTGGGACTACCTGATCGGCCCGTTCTTCCGCCGCGGCCTGCTGCTGCTGGAGTTCTCCGAGCACATGTTCCACCGGCGGATCATGCAGCAGGCGTTCACCCGGGAGCGGCTCGAGGCACACCTGGCCGAGCTGGCCCCGGTGGTGGACGCCTCCATCGATCGCTGGGCGCGCGCGGGGTCGCGGCGGGTGCGGCTGTATCCGACGGTCAAGGATATGACCCTCGATATCGCCGCCGAGACGTTCATGGGCGTGCACACCGGTCCCGAGCGCGAGCGGCTCGGCCGGGCGTTCGTCGACAGCACGCACGCACCGCTGGCGCTGGTGCGCCTGCCCCTGCCTGCGACGGCGTGGCGGGCGGGGCTGCGGGGGCGAAAGGTGCTGGAGGAGTACTTCACCCGGATGCTGCCGGAGAAACGACGCTCGCAGGGCGCGGACTTCTTCTCCGCGCTGTGCCACGCCCGCACCGAGGACGGGGAGACGTTCTCCGACGAGGACGTGGTCAACCACATGATCTTCCTGATCATGGCCGCGCACGACACCACGACCACCACGGCCACCGCCGTCGCCTACTACCTGGGGCGGCATCCGGAATGGCAGCGGCGGGTGCGCGCGGAGGCGCTGGCGCTGCGGGAGCGGACCGGCGGCGCGCCGCCGACCATCGCCGACCTGGACCAGCTGCGCGACCTGGATCTGGTGATCAAGGAGAGCCTGCGGCTGGTGCCGCCGGTGCCGGGCCTGGTGCGGCGCGCGGTGCGCGACACCGAGATCTGCGGGCACTACATCCCCGCCGGGACGCAGGTCGACGTCGCCTACGGCGTCAACCACCTGCTGCCCGAATTATGGTCGCATCCGGCGCGTTTCGATCCGGAGCGGTTCGGTGCGCAACGCCGCGAGGACAAGTCGCACCGGCTGGCCTGGATGCCCTTCGGCGCGGGCGCGCACAAGTGCATCGGCATGCACTTCGGCCTGCTCGAGGTGAAGGTGATCCTCGCCGCGATGGTGCGCGACTACGAATGGCGCATCCCCGACGACTACCTGATGCCGTGGGGATTCACCACCATCCCGTTCCCCCGCGACGGCGCCCCGATGCTGCTCCAGCGCCGGTGAACCGTCAGCGGAACAGCAACTCCGCCACGTGCGTCGTGGTCTGCTCGCCGTCGGTGTAGCCGCCCTGGTTGCCGACGTCGTTCATGATCGCGACCGTGAAACGCTCGTCGGGACCGGCGAAGCCGACCGAGTTGACCACCCAGCCGCCCTGTTCGTCGGACCAGCCGTTCTTGAGGCCGGGCCGCATGCCGTCGCCCGCGCCCCAGACGCCCCAGTGCTGGTTGGTGTCCACGCTGCGCATGCGGTCGAGCAGGTAGCCGCGGTCGTCGGGGTGCATGGTGTCGAGCACGTTGTTCATCAGCCGGTCCAGGTCCGCGGGGGAGGCCTGCAGGAAGCCCCAGTCCGGGAAGGGGTGGCGGGGGTCGGTGGTCGGGTGCGGGGTCAGGCCGGTCATGCCGTTGGCGCGGAAGGCGTTGACGAACGCCATGCGGTCCGGCCCGGCGTACTTGTTCCACAGATAGTCGGCGGCGGCGTCGTTGGAGGTGGCCAGCATCGACTCCAGCTGGCGGCGGTCCTCCGGCGTGAACACGATGGCGCCGACGCGGGCGCGGTTGATGACGTCCTCGGCGATGGCCAGCTTGATCGTGGACGCGGTCCAGAACATGGACTCGGCGTTGCCGTTGGAGTAGACGTTGCCGGTAACCCGGTCGCGCACAACGTAACCCGTGGTGCCGGGCCGACCCGCGAGATAGGAGTCGACGGCGGCGATGCGGCTGCCGAGGTTGCAGTCCCCGGCGCAGCTCTGGTGGGCGGGCAGTGCCGAGGCGGGGGCGGACTGCAGGACGGGGGCACCCGCGATCAGGACGGCGGCGACGGCGCAGGCGCCGGCGGCCAGGCGGGTGGGACGAGTGGCGCTCGAGGCGGCCCGGGGATAACGCACGGTGAGCCAGGATAGCCACCGTGGCGCACGTCTCGCACGTCTTGAGCTCGGTCGCCGGGTGTGCTAACGGTGTCCGAGGTTGGGACGCACCGCATTTCGGCGCCCGCGGTGGTCGTTCAACGGAAGGCGGCGAGCAGATCCTCTACGCTGCGGCCGTTGAGGCGGTAGCAGTGGGCGAAGGCCTCGGCGTGCGCGTCGCGGGGCCAGGCGTGTAGAACGGCGGCCCGCCCGTAGTGGCGCGAGTTGATCAGCTCCCAGCGATCGCCGACCCGGCGGACCGTGAACCCGGATCTCGGCAGCAGGGGAATCACCGTCGCAGACATGAACCGAACCAGCCTTTCGATACTGCTCTCCCGTTACCTCCCCGCCGAGCACTGTGGCACATCACACCGCGGCATCCGGGGTGACACGCGGGGGCGAATTGCGGCCATCGGAGACCGCCCGGCATGATGGGCGATTCGGTTGTGTTGCTGGGAATTTGGTGTTCTCGGTCATTTCGGTCAAAGCAGAGGTCGGCGACCGGAGGGGCTGGTAACCGAAACGGGACCGCTGGGTATGTCGCCGGAAGTCCGAGTCGCGGCCCGGGATCGGGCGGCGAGGTTTGTAGGATCGGCCAGCGACAAGCAACCACGAGGCATCCGGGCGGATCAGGGACGGACCAGCGAGCGGAGAGGCGGCCGATGGCGCTGCACATCCACCGAGCCGAGCGGGCGGACACGCTCGTCGGCGCGCTGGCGACCCTGCTGGGCCGGACCCTGCCCGACCCCTTCGCCACCGAGGTGGTGGCCGTCGCGGCCAAGGGCGTGGAGCGCTGGCTGAACCAGCGGCTGTCCGGGGTGCTGGGCGCGGCCGCGGGCGACGGGGTTTCGGCCAATATCGACTTCCCCGCGCCGTCGTCGCTGGTGGCGGCCGTGCTGGCCGCGGCGGGAGAGGTTCCGGCCGAGGACGATCCGTGGGTGCCCGAGCGCATGGTGTGGGCGCTGCTGCGGGTGCTGGACGCCGCGGTGTCCGAGCCGTGGTGCGCGGTCCCGGCCCGCCATCTCGGCGCCGACGCGGCGAGCGGCACGCACCGATCGGGACGCCGGTTCGCCACCGCGGCACACATCGCCGCACTGTTCGACGGCTACGCCACCCAGCGCCCCAGCCTGATCACCGACTGGACCGCCGGTGCCGATACCGACGGCTGCGGGACGCCACTGCCGGAGGATCTGCGCTGGCAGCCCGAGCTGTGGCGCCGCCTGCGCGTGGAACTCGGCAGCCCCAGCCCGGCCGAACGACTGGAATCGGCCTGCGCCCGCCTGCGCGCCGAGCCGTCGATCGTCGGCCTTCCGCAACGGATCTCGGTATTCGGTGTGACGCGCCTCACCGCCGATCAGCTGGCGGTGCTGTCGGCCCTGGGAGCGGGGCGCGATGTCCATCTCTGGGTCGTACATCCGAGCCCGGGGATGTGGGCCGAGCTGGAGTCCGCGGCCGGGGATCCGATTCGTGACGATGCGGCGGTGGGGACTGTCGGGTTGCCTCGGGCCCTCGAGGGCAGTGCGCTGGTGGTGGCGCATCCGCTGCTGGCGGCGCTGGGGCGGGATGTGCGGGAGTTGCAGCAGCGGTTGCGGGCGCTTGAGCCGGTGGTCGACACCTATCATCCGGAGGACGGCGAAACCGGTTCGCGCACTCTGCTTTCCGCGCTGCAGGCCGGGATTCGGGGCGATGTGTGGCCTCCTGCCGAGGTGACCGCGGCCGACGGGACCGTGCAGGTGCACTCCTGTCACGGCCCGGCCCGGCAGGTGGAGGTGCTGCGTGACGTGCTGCTGGGGCTGTTCGCGGCCGATCCGGCGCTGGAGCCGCGCGATGTGGTGGTGATGTGCCCGGACGTGGAGAGCTACGCGCCGCTGGTTCGGGCGGCCTTCGGGCAGCCGCAGGGCGAAACCGGCGCGCGGGCAACGCATCCCGCGCACGGCCTGCGGGTCCGGCTGGCCGATCGGTCGCCCGGCGCGGCGAATCCGGTGCTGGCCGTGCTGGAGGGGCTGCTCGGGCTGGCCGACGGCCGGGTGACCGTCACCCAGGTGCTGGATCTGGCTGCCGCGGAACCGGTCCGGCTGCGCTGCGGGTTCGACGACGACGATATCGAGCGCCTGCGGGAGTGGGCCGCGGAGACCGGCGCGCGGTGGGGCATCGGGCAGCGGCAGCGGCAGGCGTTCGGGCTCGGCGACTTCGCGCAGAACACCCTCAACGCCGCCGTGGATCGCATCCTGCTCGGCGTCACGGCGGGCGAATCCTCCGAGGACTGGCTCGATCTGGCGCTGCCGCTCGAGGATGTGGACTCCGGCGATGTCGACCTGGCCGGGCGCTTCGCCGAATTCACCGACCGGCTGGCGGTCTGCGTGCGCGATCTGCGCGGGTCGACACCGGCCGAGCCCGCCGGTTCGCCGCGCCCGGCGCGGGAGTGGGCGCAGGTGCTGGCCCGGGCGCTGGATCTGCTCACCGACGTCACCTACGCCCAGGCGTGGCAGGCGGTGCAGGCGCGCCGGGAACTCACCTCGGCGCTCGACCACGCGGGCGATATTCCGTTGCGGCTGACCGACATTGCCGCGCTGCTGCAGTCCCGGCTCGCTGGGCGCGGGATGCGGGCCAACTTCCGCACCGGCGAGCTGACGGTGTGCGCGATGGCGCCGCTGCGGTCGGTGCCGCACCGGGTGGTCGTGCTGCTCGGGCTCGACGACGACGTCTTCCCGCGGCCCGGGAGCGCCGACGGCGACGACGTGCTGGCGCGCGAACCGCGGGTGGGCGAGCGGGACGCGCGCAGCGAGGACCGGCAGCTGCTGCTGGACGCGATCATGGCGGCGGGGGAGCGGCTGGTGCTGCTGCACACCGGGGCCGATCCGGTCACCGGCGCGTACCGGCCGCCCGCGATTCCGGTCGCGGAGCTGCTGGACGCGCTGCGCGCGCACACCGGTGCCGCGGACGCGGTGGTGACCCGGCATCCGTTGCAGGCCTTCGACAGTCGCAATTTCGATCCGGTGCGGCCGTTCAGTTTCGATACCGCGGCGCTGGCGGGTGCGCGGGCCGCGGCCCGTCCGGTGCGCGAGCGGGTGGCGTTCCTGCCCGAGCCCCTGCCCGCGGCGGCGCGCGCGGATGTGGAGCTGTCCGAACTGGTGGCCTTCGCCGAACATCCGGTGCGCGCGTTCCTGTGGCAGCGGCTCGGGATCCGGGTGCCGGAGGAAGAGGAGGAGATCGACGAGCGGCTGCCGATCGAACTCGACGGGCTCACCAAATGGAATATGGGCGAGCGCATGCTGACCGCCCGGCTGACCGGCGCCGATCCCGCGGCGCTGCGCGCGGCCGAGTGGCGGCGCGGCACGCTGCCGCCGTTCGGACTGGGCGCGGCGGTGCTGACGGAGGTGGAGGACACCGTCGACCGGCTGGTGCGGGTGGCCCAGCCGATCCACGAAATCCCTTCCCGCACCATCGATATCGCCGTCGACTTGGGCGACGGGCGGCTGCTGAGCGGGACCGTGCCCGAGGTGCACGACGACGCCGTCGTGCGGACGACGTTCTCGCGGCTGGCCCCGAAGCACCGCATCGCCGCCTGGGTGCGGGTGCTCGCCCTGGCCGCGACCGAGCGGAACCAGACCTGGCGGGCGGTCACCATCGGCCGCGGCCGATTCGGCCGTCCCGCATGGCGTTCCACGCTCACCGCACCCAATGCCGCTGCGGCCCAGGCGATGCTGCGCGATCTCGCCGAGCTGCGCGACGAGGGCCTCGCCGAGCCGCTGCCGATCGCGCCGACCGCGTCGTCGGTCTACGCCGAACGCCGCTGCCAGGGTGCCGGTGCCGAGGACGCGCTGCTGGCGGCGGAGCAGGAATTCCTGGGCGGCCCCAACGGCCCCAAGGCATTCGGCGACCACACCGACCGCTACCTGCGCTACGTCTGGGGCCCCGCCCCCCGCCTCGACCAGCTCGACACCCCCCTGCCCGAGCCCGACCCCACCGGCGAGACCACCCGCTTCGGCTCCCTCTCCCGCCGCCTGTGGACCCCGCTGCTGGCCTGCGAATCCCAGGGACAGCCATGACCGACGAACTCTTCCCCCTCACCGACCTCGCCCCCACCCCCGAAGGCTCGGGGGAGCGGTTCGAGTTGTGCGGGGAGTTGCCTGGGGGGACTACCGTTTTGGAGGCCAGTGCGGGGACTGGGAAGACCTATGCGATCGTCGGGCTGGCGGTGCGGTTTGTGGCCGAGGCGGGGGTGGATGTTTCGGAGTTGCTGCTGGTGACGTTCAGCCGGGCGGCGACGCAGGAGTTGCGGGAGCGGACGCGGGACAAGTTCGTGGCGGTGGCCGCGGCGCTGGCGGACGCGGCGACGGCGCGCGAGAGCGACGACGAGCTGATCCGGCACCTGGCGGGGGCGCCGGAGGCGGAGGTCGGGCGGCGGCGGGCGCGGCTGCTGGCGGCGCTGTCGCACTTCGACTCCGGCACCATCGCCACGACGCACAGCTTCTGCCAGCGCATGCTCGACGAGCTCGGGCTGGCCGGGGAGCACGATCCCCGGGTGCGGCTGGTCGAGAACGTCGACGACCTGGTCGCCACCGTGGCCGACGACCTGTTCCTGGCCCGGTACGCCCGCGGCGGCCCGCCGTTCCCGGTGCAGGAGGCGCATCAGCTCGCCGCCGCGGCGGTGCAGGACCGGCACGCCCGGCTGGTACCCGACGAGGAGATCGGCGACCACCCGGCCGCGGAACGCGTCGCCTTCGCCGCGGCGGTCCGGGCGGAAACCGAACGGCGCAAACGGCTTTCGGGTGTGCGCGACTTCGACGACCTGCTGGTGCTGCTGCACGACGTCCTCGCCGACCCGGTACACGGCGAGCGCGCCTGCCGCCGCATCCGCGAGCGCTACCGGGTGGCGCTGGTCGACGAGTTCCAGGACACCGACCCCCTGCAGTGGGATATCCTGCGCCGCGCCTTCCACGGCCACGCCACCCTCGTGCTCGTCGGCGATCCGAAACAGGCCATCTACGCCTTCCGCGGCGCCGAGGTGCTCAGCTACCTGGACGCCGTGGCCCACGCGGACACCCGCCGCGAGCTCACCACCAACCGGCGCAGCGACGCCGGACTGCTCGGCGCGCTGGAGCACCTGATGGGCGGTGCGGCCCTGGGGCACAAGGAGATCACGGTGGCGCCGGTCGCCGCGGTCCGCCCGCACACCCGGCTCACCGGCACCCTCGAACCGCCGACCCCGCTGCGCCTGCGGCTGCTGCCGCGCGCGGGCGCCGGTCCCCGCAACGGCGCCGGGTTCCCCGCGGTGGGCCGCCAGCGCGCCCGCGTGGCCGACGATCTGGCCGCCGACATCGTGCGCCTGCTCGACTCGACCGCGCACCTGGGCGAAAAGCCCTTGGGCCCCGGCGATATCGCGGTCCTGGTGCGCACGCGCGCGCAGATCGACCTCGTGCGTGCCGCGCTGGACCGGGTGGGCGTGGCCTCGGTCCTCGCCGGTGGCGCCAGCGTCTTCGGCACGCAGAGCGCGGTGGACTGGCTGTGGCTGCTGCGGTCGCTGGAACAGCCGCACCGCGCCGACCGGGTCCGCCTCGCTGCCGGGACGCCGCTGCTGGGCCTGTCCGCCCACGAGATCGATTCCGGCGGTGCGGATCTGGTGGGCCGCCTGAGCCAGCAACTGCGCGAGTCGGCCCGGCTGTTCGCCCGCTCCGGATTCGCGGCGGTCTTCGAAAAGCTCTCGGCCGAAACCGAACTCGCGCCGCGGCTGCTCGCGGTGGCGGGCGGCGAACGGCAGCTCACCGACCTGCGCCACATCGCGCAACTGCTGGACCGGGTGGCGCTGCGCGAGTCGCTGGGCCTGACGGCGCTGACCCGCTGGCTGGCCGACCGGGTGCGCGACCCGGCGTCGGGCGCGGTCTCCGACCGCAGCCGGCGGCTGGACCGCGACGCCGCCGCCGTGCAGATCGCCACCGTGCACGCGAGCAAGGGCCTGGAATTCCCGATCGTGTACGTGCCGTTCGCGTGGGACAGCGCCAAGAACCCCAACCCGGTGACGCTGCTGTTCCACGACGGCCCGGACCGCGTCCTGGACGTCGGCGGCCCGGAGGCCCCCGGCTACGCCGAGCGCAAACACCGCAGCGAGGCGGAGGAGGCCGGGGAGGAGCTGCGGCTGCTCTACGTGGCGCTGACCCGCGCGCAGAGCCAGGTGGTGGCGTGGTGGGCGCCCGCCTACGGCACCGCCTTCGCGCCGCTGCACCGCATGATCCTGGGCCGGTTGCCGGGTAGTGCCGAGGTCCCGGGCAAGAGCGAGGTGGCGGCGGACCCGGCTGTGCTGGAACAACTTTCGGCCTGGGCCGCGGCGGCGGGGCCGGGACTGGTCGCCGTCGAACCGGTCACGAAGATCCCGGTGGTGCGGCCGCGGTGGGACCGGGCGGAATCCGAGGTGGGGGAGCTGTCGGCCGCGACCTTCGACCGGTCCGTCGATCTCGACTGGCGCCGCACCTCGTACTCCGCGCTGACGGCGGGCGCGCACGACGCCCATGCGGTCGCCGAGGAGACCCCCGGCGGCTCCGACGAACCGGCCGCGCCCGCCGAACTCGATACCGGCGCCGAGATCGCCGATGCCGCACCGTCGTTGATGAACGACCTGCCCTACGGCGCCGAGTTCGGCACGCTGGTGCACGGCGTCCTGGAGATGGTCGACACCGACGCACCGGACCTGGCGGCGGAGGTGCGGGCCCGCTGCGCGCACGCCGTCGAGGAACTGATGGCCGACATCGATCCCGACGTCCTGGCCGCGGCGCTGCTGGCGGTGCTGCACACCCCGCTCGGAAACGGCAGTCTCGCAACGATATCCAGCCGGGACCGGCTCAACGAAATGGATTTCGAACTGCCGCTGGCCGGCGGCGACACACCGCGCGCCGAGCGGGTCACGCTGCGCGCCGTCGCCGTCCTGCTGCGCCGGCACCTGCCGCACGACGACCCGTTCGCCACCTACGCCGACCAACTCGACACGGTCGAGGACAGCGTGCTGCGCGGCTACCTCACCGGCAGCATCGACGCCGTGCTCCGGGTCCCCGGCCCGCGGTTCGTCGTCGTCGACTACAAGACCAACCGCCTCGGCACCGACGACCTCACCGTCGCCCACTACACCCGCGACCGTATGGCCGCGGAGATGATGCGCTCCCACTACCCCCTGCAGGCGATCCTGTATTCGGCCGCCCTGCACCGCTATCTGCGCTGGCGCCTGCCGGGCTATACCCCCGACCGCCACCTCGGCGGCATCAGCTACCTGTTCGTGCGCGGCATGATCGGCCCCGAGACCCCGCCCGGCTGCGGCGTATTCGACTGGAACCCACCGGTCGCGCTGGTGGAGGAGCTGTCGGACCTGCTCGCCGGTCGGCTGCCGGGAGGTACCGCGTGACCGCTATTCAGCTGGCGCAGCGGGCCACCGGCCTGTTGCGCACGTTCAACGCGGCGGGCGTGCTGTCGGCCGCCGACGTGCATGTCGCGCTGCGGCTGGGTCGGCTGGGACGCGAGGAGTCCGAGGCGGTGCTGCTCGCCGCCGCGCTGGCGGTGCGGGCGGTCCGGTCGGGATCGGTCTGCCTGGAACTGCGGCGCATGCACGAAATCGGCGTGGACGGTGAGGGATTCGATACCGACGGCGATCCCGACGCGGTCGACCCGGCGACGCTGCCGTGGCCGGAGGTGGACGCGGTGCTGGCCGCCCTGCGGGCGAGCCCGCTGGTGACGGGCAGCGCGGCCGGTCCGCTGCGGCCGCTGCGCCTGGTCGAATCGGAGGGCGCCGGGCCGCTGCTGTACCTGGACCGGTACTACCGCCAGGAGCAGACCATCCGCCACGCGCTGTCCGAGCGCGCGGCCACCCATCCGCTCATCGATCCGGAAACCGTTCGGCAGCAACTGGATCGGCTGTTCCCGGATACCGCGGGCGATCCGCTGGACCGCCAGCGGGTGGCGGCGGCACTGGCCGCGACGCACTGGACCACCGTGGTGGCCGGTGGCCCGGGCACCGGTAAGACCCACACCATCGCCCGCATCCTGGCCCTGCTGGTGGCCCATCAGCGGGTGATACCGGACGCCCCGGCGCTGCGCATCGCCTTGGCCGCACCCACCGGCAAGGCCGCCGCGCGCCTACAGGAATCGGTGCGCGAGCAGGCGGGAGACCTGGAACTGCCCGAACTCACCGCCGCCACCCTGCACCGCCTGCTGGGCTGGCAGCGAGGCGGCGTCACCCGCTTCCGCCACCACGAATTCAACCGGCTCCCCTACGACATCATCGTCGTAGACGAGACGTCCATGGTGTCGCTGACCATGATGAGCCGCCTGCTGCCCGCCGTCCGGCCCGACGCGCGGCTGGTCCTGGTGGGGGACCCGGACCAGCTCGCCTCGGTGGACGCGGGCGCCGTGCTGGCCGATCTGGTCGCGGGACCCGTTGCGACGCAGCCGAATCCGGTACTCGACGAGGTGCTCGGCGGTGGCACCGCCCCCGACGCGCTCACCGCCCGCGAACAGGACAGGTTGCGCGGCGGCATCATCCGCCTCACCCGCGGCCGCCGCTTCGGGGGCCGGATCGCGGAATTGGCGGTCGCGGTCCGCGCGGGCGACGCCGACACCGCGCTCGCGTTGCTCGCCGACGGCGGCGACGAACTGTCGCTGCGGGCACCCGAGGAGACGGCCGCGGTCCGGGCCGATGTGGTGCGCACGGCGCGGGAGTCGACCGCGGCGGCCGAGCGCGGCGCGGCCGGGGAGGCGCTGGCCGCGATGGAGTCGCACCGGCTGCTGTGCGCGCACCGGCAGGGCCAGTTCGGCGTCGAGCGCTGGGACCGGATGGCGGCGGGCTGGGTCGCCGCGGCGGGCATCGGCGCCGAACCCGGTGCGGGCCACTGGTTTCCGGGCCAGCCGCTGCTGGTCACCGCGAACGACCACGAGGCCCGCATCTACAACGGCGACACCGGCGTCATCGTCCGCGACGCCGACGGGGCGCTGCGCGCGGCGCTGCAGCGCGGCACCGAGCCGTACCTGGTGCATCCCACCCAGTTCCCGGGCGTCACCACGGTCTACGCCATGACCATCCACCGCAGTCAGGGCAGCCAGTACGGCACGGTCTCGGTGGTGCTGCCCGGCCCCGAATCCACCCTGCTCACCCGGGAGCTGCTGTATACGGCCATCACCCGGGCCCGCCACCACGTGCGCATCATCGGGACGGAGGAAGCGATTCGCGCGGGCATCGACCGCCGGGTCCTGCGGGCGAGCGGCTTGCGCGCATAGCTGCCGGTACATCGAGGGAGACCGCCGTGGCGGGATGCGGAGGACATACTCCGGATTCTCCGACCGCGGGCCGATCCGGAACCGTATCCTTCGTGCGTAGGCTGGAGTAGATCCAGGTGAGCGATCCCGTCCATCGAAGGATGCGTGGCCATGACCAGTACGCTCGAGCACGTCGATGTGCTCATCGTCGGCGCCGGACTGTCCGGGATCGGGGCCGCCCACCACCTGCAGCGGGCGTTTCCGCGGCGGACCTACACGATCCTGGAGGCCCGCGACGCCATCGGCGGCACCTGGGACCTGTTCCGCTACCCGGGCATTCGCTCGGACAGCGACATGTTCACCCTCGGCTACCGCTTCCGGCCGTGGCTGGGCGACAAGGCGATCGCCGACGGCGGGTCGATCCTGACCTACGTGCGGGAGACCGCGGCCGAGGGCGGCATCGACCGGCACATCCGATTCGGGCACCGCGTGCGGCGGGCCGACTGGTCCTCCGCGGAGCAGCGGTGGACGGTCACCGCGCAGCGGGCCGACACCGGCGAAACGGTCACGCTCACGGCGAACTTCCTGTTCTGCTGCTCCGGCTACTACCGCTACGACCAGGGCTACACCCCGCAGTTCCGGGGGACCGACCGGTTCGGCGGCACGATCGTGCACCCGCAGCACTGGCCGGAGGATCTCGAGGTCGACGGTAAGCGTGTCGTGATCATCGGCTCGGGCGCGACCGCGGTGACACTCGGCCCGGCGCTGACCCAGCTGGGCGCGCAGGTGCGCATGCTGCAGCGCTCGCCCAGCTACGTCCTGTCCCTTCCGGCCCGCGACGATTTCGCCGACCGGATGCGCAAGCTGCTGCCCGCCAAGGCCGCCTACGCGCTCACCCGCGCCAAGAACGTCGCCTACAGCACCGCGATCTACCAACTGTCGCAACGCTATCCGGAGCGCATGCGGGCCTGGATCCGCGGTCTGCAGCAGCGCTGGCTGCCCGAGGGCTACGACATCGACACCCACTTCACCCCGAGCTACGACCCGTGGGATCAGCGGCTGTGCCTGGTGCCCAACGGCGACCTCTTCCGGGCGATCCGCAAGGGCCGGCTGGAGATGGTGACCGACCGTATCGATACCTTCACCGAGACCGGCCTGCGCCTGGCGTCGGGCACCGAGCTGGACGCCGACATCGTGGTCACCGCAACGGGTCTGGACCTGCTGATCTTCGGCGGTGTGGAGATGACGGTGGACGGCGCGGCCGTGGATCTGCCGAAGGCCATGGCCTACAAGGCGATGATGCTGTCCGACGTGCCGAACTTCGCCTACATCATCGGCTACACCAACGCGTCGTGGACGCTGAAGGCGGATCTGGTGTGCGAGTACGTCGTCCGGCTGCTGCGCTACCTGGATTCGCACGGCTACGCCAGCGCCACCCCGGTGCGGGACCCGTCGGTCGGCACGGCGCCGTTCATGGCCGGGTTCACCCCGGGCTACGTGCTGCGCGCGGCCGGGCGGCTCCCGGCGGCGGGCGATCGCAGGCCGTGGCGGCTGCATATGAACTATCTGCGCGACATCCCCGCATTCCGCTACGGCCGGATCGCCGACGGGACGCTGACATTCGCGCGGCCGCCCAGGGCCGACCGGGTGCTGTCCCGGGAGGCTCGCGCCGAGGGCGCGTGAGCCCGCAATCCATAGCGCCTCAACATATTTCGTGGTCAGCGGGCCTGGTGAGGCCGAGTTTCGCAGGGCCGCTGGGCATTCCGAAGAGAATTCACAACCCTGCTGCTAATCTGAGGCGGCCGTCCGGTTCTTTGGGATGGTAATGCCTAACTTCCCGATCGAACGATCGGCGAAGCCTGTTGTGCTGCAATGGTTGTGAGGTGAATTCTCTGTGTCGTCCGGCCCGCAGACAGTGACGACCGGATTCTGTCCGGTCCAGGGGTCTCCCATCGATTCCGACGGCCCGCGCACGCTGCTGGACACTCCGGAATTCGCCGCGGACCCGCACGGCTTCTACCGCTCCATGCGCAAGCAGTACGGCTCGATGGCGCCCATCGAGCTGGCGCCGGGGGTTCCGGCGACGCTGGTGGTCGGCTACCGCACCGCGCTGCGCATCCTGAACGATCCCGAGCACTTCCCGGCCGATCCGCGCGCCTGGCAGGACTCCGTGCCGGAGGACTGCCCGGTGCGCCCGATGATGCAGTGGTACCCCAACGCCCTGCGCAACGCCGGTTCCACGCACGCGCGCTACCGGCAGGCCTATGTGGCGGCCATCGACGGCATCGACCTGCACGCGCTGCACGCGACGGTGGAGTCGATCGCGGTGCCGCTGATCAACACCTTCTGCGAGGCCGGTTCGGCGGATCTGCTGACGCAGTACGCCTTTCCGCTCGTCTTCGAGTCGCTGAACCGGATGGTCGGCTGTTCGGCCGATATCGGGCAGCGGGTCGCCACCGGCATGGCCGCGCTGTTCGACACGGTGAACGCGGCCTGGGGCATGCAGCATCTGTCCGAGGCGCTGATGGAGCTGATCGCCATGCGTCGCGCCGAACCGGGCGACGACGTCACCTCGCGCCTGGCGCACCACAGCGCCGAGCTGACCGACGAGGAGATGCTCTACAACCTGATCAGCTTCTACGGGGCGGGCATCGAGCCGATGCAGAACCTGATCAGCAACACGCTGCTGCTGATGCTCACCGACGACCGGTTCGGCGGCGGCATGCTCGGCGGCAGCATGTCCACCCGCGACGCGCTGGACGAGGTGCTGTTCACCGACCCGCCGATGGCCAACTTCTCCATCACCTATCCGCGCCAGCCCATCCTGATCGACAACGTCTGGCTCCCCGCGCACCAGCCCGTGGTGATCAGCCTGGCCGGATGCAACAACGATCCGGCGATCGCGGGCGGCGACCGCACGGGCAATCGTTCGCATCTGGCGTGGAGCGCGGGCCCGCACGCCTGCCCCGCGCGGTCGGTGGCGTACCTGATCGCGCAGGACGCGATCGATCAGCTCCTCGACGCCCTGCCCGAGCTGCAGCTGGCCGAATCCAAGAGCGAAATCACCTGGCGGCCCGGCCCGTTCCACCGGGCCATGGCCGCGCTGCCGGTCACCTTCCCGGCGGCCCCTCCGTTGAACCTGGTGTAAGGAGCATCCGATGGCGCACGATCCGATCGTTCTGGACCTGACCGGTGCCGATATCCAGGGTGAGTCCGCGCGGATACGCGAGCGCGGGCCGGTCGCCCAGGTGATCCTGCCCGGCGGGGTGCCCGCGTGGTCGGCCACCGACCAGGCCGTGCTGCGCAGCCTGCTGGCCGATCCCCGGGTCTCGAAGGATCCGCGGCAGCACTGGTCGGCGTTCATCAACGGCGAGATCACCGAGGCGTGGCCGCTGCTGCCGTGGGTGGCCGTGGACAACATGTTCACCGCCTACGGCCCCGACCACCGACGGCTGCGAAAGCTGGTGTCCCCGGCCTTCACTCATCGCCGCACCACGGCGCTGCGGCCGCGGATCGAGGAGATCACCGCGAGCCTGCTCGACGATCTGGCGGCCGCGCCCGCGGGGGCGCCGGTGGATCTGCGCACCGGTTACGCCTATCCGGTACCGATCCGGACGATCACCGAATTGATGGGCGTGCCGGACCATCTCGGCCCCCCGATGCACAAGTGCGTCGACGGATTCTTCGATACCTCGTTCACGCCCGAACAGGCGCAGGCCAACTACGTCGAGATGTTCGGACTGGTCAGCGAATTGGTGGCCTACCGCCGCGAGCATCCCGGCGACGACATCACCAGCGTCCTGATCACCACCCGGGACGACGACGGGTCGCGACTGACCGAGAAGGAGATGGTCGACACCCTGATGCTGGTGATCAACGCCGGGCACGAGACCACGGTGAACCTGCTCGATCAGGCGATCTTCGCCCTGCTCACGCATCCGGAGCAGCGCGCCGACGTGGTCTCCGGCCGGGTGCCGTGGTCGGATCTGGTGGAGGAGACGCTGCGCTACCAGGCGCCGGTCGCGCATCTGCCGCTGCGCTACGCGGTGGAGGACATCGAAGTCGATGGCGGGCACCGCATTCCGAAGGGCGATGCCATTCTCGCGTCGTACGCGGGGGCGAGCCGGGACCCGAAGGTGCACGGCGACACCGCCGATCGCTTCGACGTGCATCGCGCCACCAGGGAGCAGCACGTGGCCTTCGGCTACGGCGCACACCACTGCCTCGGCGCCCCGCTGGCCCGGCTGGAGGCGACCATCGCGCTCCCCGCGCTGTTCGAGCGGTTCCCGGACGTCCGATTCGCCACGGAGCCTTCGCGGTTGGCGCCGGTCGCGAGCTTCATCTCGAACGGCCACGCGGAACTTCCGGTGTATCTGAGCTAGTCCTACTCGAAGATCCCCGGCAGCGTCAGCGCGAGCTGGACGTCGTCGCGGCGGCCGAGGGTGACCAGGACACTGCGGATCATGGTCAGCCGCGCGGCCGCCACCTCGGCGGGCGCGGGTTCCCCGCCGGGACCGGCCGCGGCCGACAGCCGGTAGACGACGAACTCGCACACCTGCAGCGCGGTGTCGAGGTCCAACGGGCTGGGCAGCGGCCGCCCGAGCGCGGCGAACTTCGCGCGGACCAGGGCGCGAATATCGTCGAAGGCCGCTTCCCGGTAGGTCGACACGGGCGAGGCGGGGTCGTGCAGCTCGGCGAACACCGGCCGCAGCATCGTGCCGTGCCCGCGCGCCCAGTCCAGATACGCGTCGATGAGCCCGATGCCGAGCTGCACCGGTTCGTCGGAGCGCTCCAGCGCGGTGCGGATGCCGCCGACGAGGCCCTCGTTGGAGGCGGTGAGCACCACGTGCAGCGGCGCCTCGGCATTGCCGAAATAGCGGTAGAACGTGGGGCGGGAGATGCCCGCCCGCTCCAGGATGCGCGCGACGCTCAACCCCCGCGACCCGTACTCGGTGAACACCGCGGCGGTGGCGACGACGATCCGCGCACGGGCTTCGTCGGCCTGCTCCTGTGTCTGCGGCGGCCGCCCGCGGCGGGTGCCTCTGGAGGACGCGGTCACGGCGTCACCTCCGCCGCGCTCGGTCGCGGTCTCGTGGGGCACGTGTGCACTGCGTCGCGTGGCACTTGTGACTTCTCCCTACTCGGCGGTGCCGGTCTTGACAGCACGCGCGCGGACACCATTAATCTAACACCAGTGTTACGCTAACACTGGTGTTCAATTAATTCGTGGGACGCGTTCCCGCCGATCGAGAGGGCCGACGATGACGACCGCGCCGCAGCTCGTCCCCGCCGATGCGCTCCCGCAGCCGCTGGTGCGGCGGCTGCTCGCGCACGCGACCGCCGGCGGTGCGCCCGCGGTCGAGGTGTTCGCCCCGGCCACCGGCCGCAAGATCGCCGACCTCCCGCAGTCGTCGACGGCCGATATCGAGGAGGCATTCGGGCTGGCGCGGCGCGCGCAGCGGCAGTGGGCGCAGGTCCCGGTGCGCGAGCGGGCCGCGGTGCTGCGCCGATTCCACGACCTGGTGCTGGCCGAGCAGGACACCGTCCTCGACATCGTGCAGACCGAGACCGGGAAGTCCCGCGTGCACGCCTTCGACGAGGTGGGCGATGTCGCGGTGAACGCCCGCTACTACGCCACCGAGGCCGAGCGCCTGCTCGCCGCCCGGACGCCGCGCGGCGTGCTGCCGGTGCTGACGAAGGTGGAGGTGCGCCACCGCCCCAAGGGTGTGGTGGCGGTGATCTCGCCGTGGAACTATCCGCTGGCGCTGGCCGCCTCCGATGCCCTGCCCGCGCTGATGGCGGGGAACGCCGTGGTCGCGCGCCCGGACAACCAGACCGCGCTCACCGCGCTGTGGGCCATCGACGTCGCGGAGCGCGCGGGACTGCCGAAGGGGTTGTGGCAGGCCGTGCTCGGGCGCGGCCGGGACATCGGCGGCGAGGTGATCGGCCGCGCGGACTATGTCGACTACACCGGTTCCAGCGCGACCGGTCGCACCATCGCCCGGCAGGCGGGGGAGCGGCTGATCGGCTACTCGCTCGAATTGGGCGGTAAGAACCCGCTGCTGGTGCTCGCGGACGCCGATGTGCCCGCGGCGGCGAAGATCGCGGTGCGCGCCTGCTTCGCCTCCTCCGGCCAGCTGTGCGAATCGATCGAGCGAATTTATGTGCACGACAGCGTGTATGAGCGGTTCGTGGCGGAATTCGCCGCCAACACACGGGCTTTGAGGCTCGGCTCGGCGCTCGACTACTCCTACGAGATGGGCTCGCTGAGCTTTCAGCGCCAGATCGACACCGTCGCAGCGCATGTCGACGACGCGGTCACCAAGGGGGCGACGGTCGTGACCGGCGGTCGCGCGCGGCCCGATCTGGGTCCCTACTTCTACGAGCCGACCATTCTCGAGGGTGTGCGGCCCGGGATGACGGTGTATCGGGAGGAGACCTTCGGGCCGGTGGTGTCGGTGTACCGGGTGCACAGCGACGACGAGGCGGTCGAACAGGCCAACGACTCCGCCTACGGGCTCAATGCCAGTGTGTGGAGCCGGGATACGGAGCGGGCGCGCGAGATCGCCGCCCGCATCACCGCGGGGTCGGTGAATGTGAACGAGGGTTTCATCGCCGCCTGGGGCAGTGTCGCGGCGCCGTCGGGCGGGCTGGGCATCTCCGGGGGCGGGCGGCGGCACGGTCCCGAGGGGCTGCTGAAGTACATCGACACCCAGACCATCGCGGTGCAGCGAGCGCTGCCGATCGCGCCGCTGCCCGGAATGTCCGAGGCGCTGTGGGCGAAGACGATGACGCTGTACTTCGGCGTGATGAAGACCTTGCGGCAGAAGTGAATTGGTAACGACAGGGTTGGAGTGGGTATGGATACCGTTGCCGGGAAGCGGGTGCTGATCACCGGCGCCGCGATGGGCCTGGGGAAGTCGTTCGCCGAGCGGGCGGTGCGGGAGGGGGCCGCCGACGTGGTGCTGTGGGACGTCAACGAGTCCGCGCTGAAGGACACGGCCGCGGAGCTGACGGCGCTGGGCGGCAGCCGGGTGCACCACCACGTGGTGGACGTGTCGGACCCGGCGGCCATCGCGCAGACGGCGGCGTCGGTGCGCGAGGAGATCGGCGATATCGACGTGCTGGTCAACAATGCGGGCATCGTCCGCGGCAACGGCTACTTCTGGGAGACGAGCGACCGCGCCGACATCGGCAAGACGATGGCGATCAATTCCCTTGCGCCCATGTACATCACGCTGGAGTTCCTGCCCGCCATGGTGGCGCGGAAGACCCCGGCCCGGGTGCTGACCATCGCCTCCTCGGCGGCGCTGGTGGCCAATCCGCGCATGAGCGTCTACGCCGGGTCCAAGTGGGCGGCGCTGGGCTGGTCGGATTCGGTGCGCCTGGAGCTCGAGCAGTCCGGCAACGACCACGTCAAGGTCACCACCTTCTGCCCGACCTACATCAATACCGGAATGTTCGACGGTGCCAAGGGTTTCTGGTTCACCCCGATCATCGAGCAGCAGGACGCCGTCGACGCCGCGTGGACGGAGATGAAGAAGGGCTCGCCGCTGGTGGTGATGCCCTGGACCTCCCGCTTCAACCGCGCCATCTCCGGCCTGCTGCCGCTGAAGGTCCGCGACTTCTACCTGAACACGGTCGGCGTCTACCACTCCATGGACGAGTTCACCGGGCGGAAAGAGTAAGTCCGCGACAGGGTTTCGAGTAACGTGGTCGGGTCTGCTCCCGCAACCCGAAAGGACTCGTACTCATGACGTGGCGTGCGATAGGCGCGGCGGCCGCGGCCCTGGCGGTGTCGGTGTTCCCGGCGGCGGTGAGCGCGGCGCAGGCGCCCCCGTGTGCGGCGGAGGCGTTGAGCCTCGACTCCCGGATCACGGAGGTCACCGGTCCGAGGGCGCAGAATCACCTGACGCTGGAGCTGACCAATACGTCGTCGCAAGCCTGTGTGCTGCAAGGCTTTCCGGGGGTGGATCTGGTCGGCGCCGAGCATCCCGACTTCGGGTCCGTCTATCAGATCCCCCGCCAGGCCGCCGATGCCGGTCCGGTGACGGTGGAGCCGGGCCGGATCGCCGTCAGCGTCCTCACCTACCTGAGCGCGCCGCCGGAAGATCCGAACAGCTGGACCCCGGGCACGATCGTGGTGACCCCGCCCGACACCACCACTCAGCTCCAGACCCCGTGGCCCGTCGCGCACCTGAGCATCCAGCGTCAGGACGGCGCCACCCACCCGGGCACCTTCATCGGCCCGCTGCAGGCTCGGTGACCGCGGCGATCCGCCGGACCGCGTCGATCGTCGCCGCGGATGCCTCGCGGGGCACGAAGTGGCCGATATCGGCCAGGACCCGCCGTTCGTACCACCCGGAGAACAGGCTCTCCTTGCCCTCGGTGGTGGCCGGGATGTTGTCGCGATCGAGCGCGCCGTGCACGACCAGGGTGGGCGTGGCGATCGGCGGATCGGCCGCGAGCTGCTCCTCGATGCGGTCGTATTGCGGGTCGCCCGGAGCCTCGTGCCAGCGGTGCAGGTAGGCGTGCAGGGAGATCTCGGCCCAGTCCGCGTTGTCCCAGGACGGTGCGGCGCGGTCGAACTGCGCGTCGCGCTCCGGCCACGGTGGTGACCAGGCCGACCACAGGTACCGGCACAGCTCGCGGCGGTCGTCGCGATACGCGCGGCGCCCGCGCTCGGTGGCGGCGAACCACTCGTACCAATAGTTCTGTGCCAGGCCGTAGGACAGCGGCCCGCGCCCGGTCGCATAGCCCGCGGACATCGCGACCAGGCCGCGCACCCGCTCGGGGAACAGGGCGGCGACCGCGTACCCGGCACGCGCGCCCCAGTCGTGCCCGACCAGGAGAACATCGGTGAGATCCAGTGCCGCGAGGAAGTCGGCCAGGTCGGCGGCGAGCGCGCCGATCTGACCGCTGCGCGGTGTGTCCTCGTCACGGAAAGTGGTCGGGCTGGTGCCCCGCAGGCACGGCAGCAGGCAGCGGTAGCCGTCGGCGGCCAGCGCGGGCGCGACCCGATCCCAGCACGACGGGTCGTCGGGCCATCCGTGCACGAGCACCACCGGCGGCCCCGGCGACCGCCCGGCCTCGACGTATCCGATCTGCAGTAGCGGAGTCCGGACGAATTCGATCATGTACGCCGACTGCCCGGCGCCGGGCGACCGAAACCTACTATCCGGTCGGTCCGGTTCGGGCTCCGGGCAACCGGGAGCGGTCATTCGAAGCGGAACCAGCGCACGGCCAGCGTGCCGGTGACGACGCCCCAGACCGCCAGCACGACCAGTCCGTACCAGTCGACGCTCAGGTGCATGGCCTGCTCGAGGGCCTCGGCGAGGGCGCCGGAGGGGATGAGCCGGGCGAGAATGCTCAGCCAGCCCGGGATGTCGTCTGCGGCGAAGACCAGGCTGGAGGTGCCCAGCATGATGAACCACAGGATATTGGCCAGCGCCAGCACGATTTCCGCCTTGAGCGTGCCGCCCAGCAGCAGGCCCATGGCCGCGAAAGTGGCGGTGCCCAGGGCGATCACGAGCGCGCCGAACGCCAGTCCGCCGAGCGCGGGCCGCCAGCCCAGCGCACATCCGATGGCGCCCAGCAGAATCGACTGCAGGACGACCACGATCAGCACCGCGGCGCACTTCCCGCCCACGATGCCCCAGCGCGGTAAGGCGGTGGCGCCCAGTCGTTTCAACGCGCCGTAGCGCCGGTCGAAGCCGACCGCGATGGCCTGCCCGGTGAACGCCGTGGACATGATCGCCACCATCATCACCGCCGGGACGACCCGGTTCACCCGGTCGTCGCCGAGACTGCCCAGCGGCAGCAACGTCAGCCCGATCAGCAGCGTGATCGGAATGAACATCGTCAGCAGCAGCTGTTCGCCGTTGCGCAGCAACAGGATCAGCTCCATGCGCGTCTGCGCGGCCAGCATGGCCGCGCGCGGCGCGGGCCGTGGAGCGGGGGCGAAGGTGCCGGGCTGGAATCGCCCGGTGGCGTCGGCGGTCATCGGCCTCCTCCGATCGTGCTCATCCGCGCAGCTCGCGGCCGGTGAGTTCGAGGAAGACGTCCTCGAGGCGGCGCTGGTCGATGCGAATGTCGGTGGGCAGCACGTCTATTCGGGCGCACCAGGCGGTGACGGTGGCCAGCACCTGGGGGGTGATGTCACCGCGGAGCAGGTAGGAGCCGGGGGAGGTCTCGCAGGGCGAGAACCCTTCCGGCAGGGCGTCCTGCAGCAAGCCCAGCCGGAGTTTCGGTGGGGCCGTGAAGCGCAACTGGCCCTCGGCGCCGGTCGAGGTGACCTCGGCGGGCGTCCCGGCGGCGACGATGCGGCCGTGGTCGATGATGATCAGCCGGTCGGCGAGCTGTTCGGCCTCGTCCATCATGTGCGTGGTGAGCAGGACCCCGACGCCGTCGCGGCGCAGCGCTTCGATCAGCTCCCACACCAGATGCCGTGCCTGGGCGTCCATTCCGGCGGTCGGCTCGTCGAGGAACACCATCTCGGGGCGGCCCACCAGCGCGCACGCCAGCGCGAGTCGCTGCTGCTGGCCCCCGGACAACCGGCGATACGGGGTGCGGCGCGCGTCCCGCAGGCCGAGCGTGTCCAGCAGCCAGTCCGGATCGAGGGGATCGGCCGAATACGAGGCGACCAGCTCGAGCATCTCGCCCGCCCGCGAGCCCGGATAGGCCCCGCCGCCCTGCAGCATCACGCCGATGCGCGGGCGCAGCCGATCCGAGTCGGCGATCGGGTCCAGGCCCAGTACCCGCACCGATCCCGCATCGGGCGCGAGGAACCCCTCGCACATCTCGACCGTGGTGGTCTTGCCCGCCCCGTTGGGTCCCAGCAGGGCCAGCACCTCGGCACGGCGCACCTCGAAACCGATCCCGTCCACCGCGGTGGTCTCGCCGAAGCGTTTCACGACGCCGTCCAGACGGACGGCCGGTTCCGAGGCAGGGCTCACGAGGAAACACCGTAAGCGGCGGGCGGCTGTGACCGAGCAGACACCCCCGCGGGGTTCCGCCAGGGCAGCAGGTTTCGGGTGAGCACGATGAATCCCACCGACACGATCACCACGGCGACGGCCGCCTCGATGATCTGGAAGACGCCGAAGTCCGCGCCGCGCGGCATCAGCATGACGCTCACCACCGCCGAGAACACCACCGCGGGCACGCGGAAGGCCGAGGTGGTGGCCCAGGCGGCCAGCGGCACGATCGCCCACAGCAGATACCACGGCTGCACCACCGGGAACAGCAGCACGATCGCGGCCAGCGAAACACCCAGGGCCCCAACGGAATGCAGCCGCCCGATCCAGGTCGCCACCAGCATGCGCAGGGTGAGGAATCCGGCGACCGCCGCCGCGATCGGCCGGGTGATGCTGAGCAGCGCGGTGGTGTGGTCACCCAGTCCGAGCAGCACGCCGCCGAAGCCGGTGACGATGCCGAGCGCGGTCGGCAGCGACATCCAGCTGCGGACCGCGTTGGCGGTGCCGAGGGTGTGGGTCCAGCCGAACCCGAGGCCGCTGGCGTAGGCCACGAAAACGGTTGTCACGACGGCGATGACGCCCAGGACGAGCGCGGCACCGACGATCGGCCGCAGTCCGCGGCCCCAGCGCCGGGCCAGCGCCATGCCCACGAAGCCCAGGGCGATGATCGAGGTGAATTTGACCGTCGACGACAGCGTGATGACGAAGGCGCCGAATATCAGCAGTGCCCAGGCGCGGCGGTCGAATCGCGTGGTGATGCCCAGCCACCTGCGGACCTTGCCGGGCCCGGAGTGGTCGGCCGTGTCCGGGCGCCCCCGCGAGATCGCGCGCAGGCAGAACTCCATCCCGGCGAGCATCAGGCCCAGCATCAAACCGTCGTTGTGCACGCCACCCACCAGGTGGAACAGCACCAGGGGATTGGCCGCGCCCAGCCACAGCGCACTCACCGGGGCGACGCCGCAGCGCCGCGACAGCCGCGGCAGCGCCCACACGATCAAGGCGACACCGGCCAGCGCCAGCAGCCGGTGCGCCCAGACCCCCAGGATGATGTTGTCCCCGGTCAGCTCCGCGATCCCGCGGCCCACCCAGAGGAACAGCGGGCCGTACGGGGCGGGCGTGTCGCGCCAGATGTTGGGGACGTTGTAGGTGAGCACGTTGTGCAGCCCCAGCCCCGTGGCCGGGCCCACGTCGTACGGGTCCAGCCCGCGCGCGGCGATCTCGCTCTGCGCGAGATACGAGTAGACGTCGTTGGAGAACAGCGGCGGCGCCACCGACAGCGGGATGATCCACAGCAGCAGCGTCCGGTCCAGCTGCGAGCGGCTGAGCCGGTGCAGCGGCGAGCGGCCGAAGCCACCGACGGCGAAGCGGCCCAGCAGCAGCCAGGCCATCACCACCAGCACCGTGCCGATCATGCACAGCGCCAGCGAGGAGGTCTGCCAGCGGGCGAACACCCCGATCACCCGCACGCCCGACACCGGGTTCTGCACCACCGGCTGCGCGGCAACCCCCAGCGCGCTGATCGCCATCAGCACCGACCCGGTCGCGCCGAGCAGCCGAATCCGCTTGAACTGCACCGTCTCCCGCGGATCGAGGCCCGGCACCTCGGTCTCGACGGTGTGCAGCACCGCGATGGTGTGATCGGCGGCCGGGACGTCCAGGCCCAGGGCCCGGCGCCCCAGCTCGATGATCCTGCGCCGCGCGTCCTCCAATGCCACCACGAGCACTGAGCCTAGTTCGCGGGCATGCCGACGCGGGACTCCTCCCCGTCGCCGGGGCGTCGACTCGTCCCGATTCGTTATCCAGCGCCGTTATACGTCGGGAACTGTGGGGTTTGTCGCAGTCGCGGCGTCGGCGGCGGATTCGGCCCGGCCGGTGAATACCGGGGCACAGTGCGACGGACGCGAGGCAATATCGGGATTGTGCTGCGAGCGAGGCGTATTCACGCGCCCGCGCGGTCGGTTCGCAGGAGCTGCGGCCCGTCCGGTGCACCTCGGCAACCGCCGGGTGACACGCGTGGCAGCCGTCGATCGCAGGCCAGGTCAGGGGACCCTTACTAGAATGCGGGAAGGAATTCCGTCACACTGATGTTGTGAAAACCGTGGGTTTGCGGACGGAAGCAGGCACCGGGCGCCGGAAGGGCGCCCGGAACACTGCCGTGCCCGCGGCGCCCGCGGGTGACGGGCACACCCGGGAGGCCGTCGTCCAGCTGCTGCTGGAGGAGGGCCCGATCACCGCGACCGCCATCGGCAAGCGGCTGGGCCTGAGCCCGGCCGGGGTCCGGCGGCACCTCGACGCGCTGATCGACGCCGGTGAGGCCCGCGCGACCCGCTCGGCGCCGTGGCAGCAGCAGGGCCGCGGCCGTCCCGCCAAGCAGTATCAGCTCACCGCCGCGGGCCGGGGCCGGCTGGGTCACGCCTACGACGATCTCGCCGGTGCGGCCATGCGCCAGCTGCGCGAGCTCGGCGGGGATTCCGCGATCGCCGCCTTCGCCCGCCAGCGGGTCGGCACGATCGTCGCCGGAATCGACAGACTGGCCCGGCACACGCCGGAATCGACCGCCGCGAAGGCCGAGGAGATCGCCGAGGCGTTCACCGAGGCGGGCTTCGCGGCCACCACCCGGAAGGTGGGCGCGGGCGTACAGATCTGCCAGCACCACTGCCCGGTGGCCCACGTGGCCGAGGAGTTCCCGGAACTGTGCGCCGCCGAACTGGAGGCGTTCCGCGAGCTGCTGGGCACCCACGTGCAGCGGCTGGCGACCATCGCCAACGGCGACTGCGCCTGCACGACGCACGTGCCGCTGTTCGTCCTGCCGAACGATGCCCCTCAGGCCGTTGCACAGCCCGCAACGGCGAGTACGAACGACTCCGGAAGGAGTGCCGAATGACGACCACCGCCGACCAGGTGCAGCCACTGACCCAGGAGGAGACCATTGCCTCGCTGGGTAAGTACGGCTATGGCTGGGCCGACTCGGATGCCGCCGGTGCCAGCGCCAAGCGCGGCCTGTCCGAGGACGTCGTGCGCGACATCTCGGCCAAGAAGAACGAGCCCGAGTGGATGCTCGACGTCCGCCTGAAGGCGCTGCGCATCTTCGACCGCAAGCCCATGCCGACCTGGGGCTCCAACCTCGACGGCATCGACTTCGACAACATCAAGTACTTCGTGCGCTCGACCGAGAAGCAGGCCGCGACCTGGGACGAGCTGCCCGAGGACATCAAGAACACCTACGACAAGCTGGGCATCCCGGAGGCGGAGAAGCAGCGCCTGGTCTCGGGTGTCGCCGCGCAGTACGAGAGCGAGGTCGTCTACCACCAGATCCGCGAGGACCTGGAGGCCCAGGGCGTCGTCTTCCTCGACACCGACACCGGCCTGCGCGAGCACCCGGAGATCTTCCAGCAGTACTTCGGCTCGGTGATTCCGGCCGGTGACAACAAGTTCTCCGCGCTGAACACGGCGGTGTGGTCGGGTGGCTCGTTCATCTACGTGCCGCCGGGCGTGCACGTGGACATCCCGTTGCAGGCCTACTTCCGGATCAACACCGAGAACATGGGCCAGTTCGAGCGGACGCTGATCATCGTCGACGAGGGCGCCTACGTGCACTATGTCGAGGGCTGCACCGCGCCGATCTACAAGTCCGACTCGCTGCACTCCGCGGTGGTGGAGATCATCGTGAAGAAGGGCGGCCGCTGCCGCTACACCACCATCCAGAACTGGTCGAACAACGTCTACAACCTGGTCACCAAGCGGGCCAAGGCGGAGGCGGGCGCGACCATGGAGTGGATCGACGGCAATATCGGCTCCAAGGTCACCATGAAGTACCCGGCGGTCTGGATGACCGGCGAGTACGCCAAGGGCGAGGTGCTCTCGGTGGCGTTCGCGGGCGAGGGCCAGCACCAGGACACCGGCTCGAAGATGCTGCACCTGGCGCCGCACACCTCCTCGACCATCGTGTCGAAGTCGGTGGCGCGCGGCGGCGGCCGGGCCTCCTACCGCGGCCTGGTCCAGATCAACAAGGGCGCCCACGGCTCCAAGTCGACCGTGAAATGCGATGCGCTGCTGGTGGATACGATCAGCCGCTCCGACACCTACCCCTACGTCGACATCCGCGAGGACGACGTGACCATGGGCCACGAGGCCACGGTCTCGAAGGTGTCCGAGGATCAGCTGTTCTACCTGATGAGCCGCGGCCTGACCGAGGACGAGGCGATGGCGATGGTGGTGCGCGGCTTCGTGGAGCCGATCGCCAAGGAGCTCCCGATGGAGTACGCGCTCGAGCTGAACCGCCTGATCGAACTGCAGATGGAAGGAGCCGTCGGCTGATGCCGGTCGAGAATGTCGCCGAGGCCGGGGAGGCCCGGGTTCCGGCGCTCAACAAGGGCGAGGTGTTCACGTCGTTCGACGTGAACGCCTTCGAGGTGCCCTCCGGCAAGGACGAGGCCTGGCGGTTCACCCCGCTGCGGCGGCTGCGCGGGCTGCACGACGGCAGCGCCGTCCGCGACGGCAAGGCGACCGTCGAGGTGGCTCGGGTCGCCGGTGTGAACGTGGAGACGGTGGCGCGCACCGACGCTCGCCTCGGCGCGGCCGGTGTCCCGGCGGATCGCGTCGCGGCCCAGGCGTACTCCGGTTTCGAGGAGGCCACCGTGATCTCGGTCGGCAAGGAAACCGAGGTCGCCGAGCCGGTCGTGGTCGTGATCACCGGCCCCGGTGAGGGCAGGACGGCGTACGGGCACCTGCAGATCCGCCTCGACGCCTTCGCCAAGGCGACCGTGGTCATCGATGAGCGGGGCAGCGGAACCTACGCGGAGAACGTGGAATTCGTGCTCGGCGACAGCGCCGCGCTGACCGTCGTCGCCGTCCAGGACTGGGCCGACGACACCGTCCACGCCATCGCACAGCACGCGAAGCTGAGCCGCGACGCCACGCTGCGCCACACCAACGTCACCCTGGGCGGCGATCTGGTGCGGCTGACCGCGACCGTCCGCTACGACGGCCCGGGCGGCGACGCGGAGCTGCTCGGCCTGTACTTCGCCGACGACGGCCAGCACTTCGAGCAGCGCCTGCTGGTCGACCACGCGGTGCCCCACTGCAAGTCGAACGTGCTGTACAAGGGTGCGCTGCAGGGCGACCCGCACTCGCGCAAACCCGATGCGCACACCGTGTGGGTGGGCGATGTGCTGATCCGCGCGGCGGCCGAGGGCACCGACACCTTCGAGGTGAACCGTAACCTGGTGCTCACCGACGGTGCCCGCGCCGATTCGGTGCCGAACCTGGAGATCGAGACCGGCGAGATCGTCGGCGCCGGGCACGCCTCGGCCACCGGCCGTTTCGACGACGAGCAGCTGTTCTACCTGCGCGCTCGCGGAATCCCGGAGGAGGCCGCGCGGCGCCTGGTCGTGCGCGGGTTCTTCCACGAGATCATCCAGAAGATCGCGGTACCCGAGGTCCGGGAGCGGCTGGAGTCGGCCATCGAGGCCGAGCTCGCCGCCATCGGAGCATGACCACCCGACACTTTCCGATCCCCCTGAAGGACGCCGAATGACCACCCTCGAAATCAAGGACCTGCACGTCGAGATCACGACGCCGGAAGAGGAGACGAAGGAGATCCTCAAGGGCGTGAACCTCACCGTGAAATCCGGTGAGACGCACGCCATCATGGGCCCCAACGGTTCCGGCAAGTCCACCCTGTCCTACGCCATCGCCGGACATCCCAAGTACACCGTGACCCAGGGCTCGATCACCCTGGACGGCGAGGACGTGCTGGAGATGTCGGTCGACGAGCGCGCCCGCGCCGGTCTGTTCCTGGCGATGCAGTACCCGGTCGAGGTGCCGGGCGTGTCGATGTCGAACTTCCTGCGCACCGCGGCCACGGCCGTGCGCGGCGAGGCCCCGAAGCTGCGGCACTGGGTCAAGGAGGTCAAGCAGTCGATGTCCGAGCTGGAGATCGACCCGGCCTTCGCCGACCGCTCGGTGAACGAGGGCTTCTCCGGCGGCGAGAAGAAGCGCCACGAGATCCTGCAGCTGGGCCTGCTCAAGCCGAAGATCGCCATCCTCGACGAGACCGACTCGGGCCTGGACGTGGACGCGCTGCGCATCGTCTCCGAGGGGGTCAACACCTACAAGGAGCGCGAGAACGGCGGCGTCCTGCTGATCACCCACTACACCCGCATCCTGCGCTACATCCAGCCGCAGTTCGTGCACGTGTTCGTCGGCGGCCGCATCGTCGCCGAGGGCGGGCCCGAACTCGCCGAGGAACTCGACGCCAACGGCTACGTGCGCTTCACTCAGACCGCGACCGCTGGAGCCTGATATGACCGCTACGGTGTCCGATGCCGTGCAGCCCGCCGCGGGCGGCACCCTCGACGTGGCCCGCGTGCGGGCCGACTTCCCGATCCTGAGCCGCACGGTTCGGGAGGGAAAACCGTTGGTGTACTTGGACTCCGGCGCGACCTCGCAGCGCCCGCTGGCCGTACTGGACGCGGAGCGGGAGTACGTCGTCGGTAGCAATTCGGCGGTGCACCGCGGTGCGCACCAGCTGTCGGAGGAGGCGACCGACGCCTACGAGGCGGCGCGCGCCGAGATCGGCCGGTTCGTCGGTGTGGACGCCGACGAGATCGTGTTCACCAAGAACGCCACCGAATCGCTGAACCTGGTGACCTACTCCTTCGCCGACGACCGGTTCCCGCACCACGTCGGCCCGGGTGACGAGATCGTGATCACCGAGCTGGAGCATCACGCGAATCTCGTTCCGTGGCAGGAACTCGCGCGCCGCACCGGTGCGACCCTGAAGTGGTACGGCATCACCGACGACGGCCGCATCGACCTCGATTCGCTCGAGCTGTCGCCCGCCACCAGGGTCGTCGCGTTCACGCACGTGTCGAATGTGACCGGTGCGGTCACCGATGTCGCCGAAATCGTCCGTCGCGCACGGGAAGTCGGCGCGCTGACGGTGCTCGACGCCTGCCAGTCGGTGCCGCACATGGCGGTCGACTTCCGCGCGCTGGGAGTCGATTTCGCCGCGTTCTCCGGGCACAAGATGTTCGGCCCCTCCGGCGTCGGCGTGCTCTACGGCCGCCGCGCCCTGCTGGAGGAGACCCCGCCGTTCATCACCGGCGGCTCGATGATCGAGACGGTCACCATGGAGGGCACCACCTACGCCCCGCCGCCGCAGCGCTTCGAGGCCGGTGTGCCGATGACCTCGCAGGTGATCGGGCTGGCCGCGGCGGTGCGATACCTGGAGGGGCTGGGCATGGAAGCCGTTGCGGCCCATGAGCATGCGCTCGTCGGCGCCGCGCTCGAGGGGCTGAGCGCGATCGAGGGTGTGCGGATCATCGGCCCGGCCGAGAACGTGGATCGCGGCGGCGCGGTGTCGTTCGTGGTCGACGGCATCCACGCACACGATGTCGGCCAGATCCTGGACGACGAGGGCGTCGCGATCCGCGTCGGGCACCACTGCGCGTGGCCGCTGATGCGGCGGCTGGGCATTCCGGCCACCGCCCGCGCCACCTTCGCCGCCTACAACACCCTCGACGAGGTGGACGCGCTGGTCGCCGCGGTGCGGAAGGCTCAGAGCTTCTTCGGAGTTGCATAGAACATGCGCATGGACCAGATGTACCAGGAAGTGATCCTGGACCACTACAAGCATCCGCATCGCCGCGGGCTGCGGGAGCCGTTCGGTGCCGAGGTGCACCACGTCAACCCGACCTGCGGCGACGAGGTGACCCTGCGCGTCCACATCGACGACAACGGCGATGTCGCCGATGTGTCCTACGACGGTCAGGGTTGCTCGATCAGCCAGGCCGCCACCTCGATCCTCACCGACCAGGTCATCGGCGTGCCGGTGCAGCAGGCGCTGAAGGTCGTCGACTCCTACAGCGAGATGATCTCCAGCCGCGGCACCATCGAGGGCGACGAGGACGTGCTCGGCGACGGGATCGCGCTGGCGGGCGTCTCCAAGTATCCGGCGCGCGTGAAATGCGCGCTGCTGGGCTGGATGGCGTTCAAGGATGCGGTGGTCCGGATAACCTCGGCAGAGGAGACGACAACGAAGCGCGTCATGGGCAGTGCTCAGTCAACGAATGGTGAACGTCATGAGTGAAACACCCGCGAGCGAAGCACCCGCAGCCGAGCAGCAGCTCTCCGCCGAGGAGATGGAGCAGCTCGAGAACATCGAGGAGGCGATGCGCGACGTCGTCGACCCGGAGCTGGGCATCAACGTCGTCGACCTCGGCCTGGTCTACGGCATGCGGCTGGAGGACGACACCGCCATCCTCGACATGACCCTGACGTCGGCGGCCTGCCCGCTCACCGACGTCATCGAGGACCAGTCCCGCAATGCGCTGGTGCGCAGCGGCCTGGTCGAGGATATGAAGATCAACTGGGTCTGGATGCCGCCGTGGGGTCCGGACAAGATCACCGAGGACGGGCGCGAGCAGCTGCGCGCCCTCGGCTTCACGGTGTGATACGTCCGGTGTGATCGCTCGCCGCGGGCGCCGCGTCGTACCGTAGGCTCGCGGCGATGAGCGCTGCGGGACGGATCAGTTGGATAGGGCCGCTGGTGGGCTGTGTGGCGGCGGTGTTGACCGCGCCGCTGGCCGCGGCGGTGGTCGCGAGCGTGTACCGGTTCCCCGTTCCCTTCGGTGACTACGCACACGGCTTGTCCGAGGCCGGAAACGCGGCGCTGGCCAGCGTGTTCTATCTGGTACTCGGCGGCGTGCCGGTGCTGGCGATCGGGGGTACGGTCGCCGGTTGGCTGGTGCAGCGCGCCGCCGGAACCGATTCGGCGCGGACAGGCTGGGCCGGTGCGGGCGCCGGATTCGGCGTCGCGCTGCTGGGCGCGCTGGTGTTGGCGACGCTCGAATTCTTCGTCGGCCCTTGGTGATCGCGGTACCCGAGACGGGCCGCTCGGCCCGCCCGAGGGCACGCGGTGGGTGGCGGCTGGTCACTCGTCGGCATCTGCCTCGGCCGCCCGTGCCAGCACGCGTCGATGCAGGGCGGCGCGTTCGGTGTCGTCGAGCCAGCAGCCTTCCACGCCGTTCATCGTGAACCGCAGCAGCTGCTCGGTGCCGTAGCCGAGGGCCTTCGACAGGACGGCGAAATCGTTGGTGGGGTCGGTGCCGAACATCGGCGGGTCGTCGGAATCAATCGTTATACGCAGCCCCGCGTCCACCATGGCGGCGATCTTCTCGTGTCTGCCGTTGCCGCTGCCGGAGTAGCGGCCGATATCGGAACTTACCGGCGTGCAGGTGAACACGATGCCCTCGGAGACGCAGCGCTCGGTGATCCGGGGGTCGTCGACGACGTGGTAGCCATGGTCGACGCGGGTGCAGCCGAGGACATCGAGCAGGATCTCGATATGCGGCGGCGGCCCGGATTCCGAGTGCGCGGTGCGGTGCAGGCCCGCCTTCCGGGCCAGCCGGTACGCCTCGTGGAACTGCCCGGGCGGGCCGTGGACCTCGGCGTAGTCGAGCCCGATGCCGACCACCTCGTCGCGGCGGTGCTCGATCACCTGCCGCATCAGATCCACGGCCGCCCGCGGGGTGTCCTCGCGGTTGATCGCGACGATGATGCGGCTGTCGATTCCGGTGTCCTGCTTCGCTTCCCGCATTCCCGCCCGGACGCCGTCGAGCAGTGTGCGGTAGCCGGTGTGCGGGTGCGCGGGCGGGCTGACGAAGATCTCCCGGTACAGCACCCCGTGGTCGGCACCGAGCGTGGTCAGGGATTCGTAGGTGATGCGGCGGAAGTCGTCGGCGTCGCGGACCACCTGCCCGACCGTGTCGTAGACGCGCAGGAACTCGTCGAGATCCTCGTGGCTGTCGATATCGTAGAGGGTGTCGGCGGTCCGCCCGCCCGGCACCGGCACGCCGTGCTTGGCGGCCAGTTCCACGACGGTTTCCGGGAGTACGGACCCGGTGAGGTGGCAGTGCAGGCTCACCTTCGGCAGCGCGGCGAAATCGACGGCCGCAGCGGGCATGTCGTTCACGGCGTGGCCTCCGCGGCGGCACGAACGCGGGCGGCTTCTCGCTCGGCGTTCGTATTCGGTTGCAGCGCACGCGAACCCGCCAATTTGGCGCGGATGTGCTCGGCGACCGTGGTGGGCTCGTACCGGCTGCCCGCGCCGATACACGACGGCAGTGTGGCGATGACGGCATCGATATTGCCGTCGTGGAAATACGCTGCGCTGCGGCGCCTTTCGATGGTGCCGTCCACGATGGGCGGCATGACGCGGTGCAGCGTCGACAGCCAGCGCTCGTTGGTCCAGCGTGCCATCAGATCGCCGAGATTCACCAGCAGCGCGCCGTCGGCGGGCCGGACGTCGTGCCAGCGGTGGTCGGCGCCGAGCACCTGCAGGCCCGGTGCCTGGTCGGCCCACAGCACGGTCACGATGCCGTAGTCGGTGTGCTCGCCCATGCCGATGAGGTCGCCGTCGAGGTCGACCGTGCCCGGCGGCAGGGCATAGTTGTTCATGCGCAGCACGTCGAGGGAGTGGTCGGTGAACCGGTCGAAGTATCCGGCCGGAAGCGCGAGGGCGTCGGCGAAGACGGTGGTGAGCGTGCGGGCGACCCGCGCGGCCTCGGCGTAGTACGCCAGCACCGGGCCGCGGAACTGCGGAACCTGTTGTGGCCACAGGTTTTCCGCGTAGTCGGTGGCGGGCAGGTCGATGCCGGGATAGTCGGAGGTGGCGGCGCCGATGTTGAACGCCTCGAAGAAGTCGTTCATCCGGCCCGCCGACTCCACGCCCAGGCTCAGGCTCAGGCTCTCGCTCTTGGGCGGGGAATACCCGCGGTTGATCTCCGGCGGCGTCCGATAGCCCTTCTTGGTCTCGAGGTCGAGCCCGAAGAACGCGTCGAGCGCCGCGGCGAAGTCATCGATCACACCCTGCGGCACGGCATGCCCGACGATCTGCATGAACCCGACCGTGCTCGCGGCCTCGTCGACCTGCCGGGCCACGTGCGCGCGTTCCTCCTCGGTGGCGGCGCGGACATAGGGTGAGATATCGATAACGGGCACATGGAATTCCATGACGTCCTCCTTCGTAGCAGTGATGGGAATGTTCACAGCGGTGTCTTCTCGGTGTCGGGGGATTCCGCGGGGACGGTCGTGCGGGCGGCGAGGTAGTACACCGTTCCGCCGACCAGGAGTCCGGCCGGAACGCTGAGATCGGCGCCGCCGCACAGATGCGCCAGTGGCCCGGTGAAAACCGAGGTGTCTATCCAGCACAGCGCGGCGAGAGTGCCCGCGGCCTGCGCGGCGACCCCCGGCAGGTGCACGCCGCGCGGCCGCCGGTACCGGCCGCCGGTCGTGCCGAGCGAGTCGCGGTCGTAGCGGCCGCGGCGCAGGAGGTAGTCGACGACGAAGATCGCGACCCACGGCGCGAACCAGGCGATCATGAACAGCAGGAAATTGCTGACGACGGTGTTGAAATCCGCCGAGAACACCACGACCGCACCGATGATCGCGCAGATCACCCCGTCCAGCACCACCGCCTGCCAGCGCCCGATCCGAATTCCGATGGCCTGCAGGGTGACTCCGGAGGAGTAGAGATCGATCGCGTTGAGCGAGATCATCTGCGCGATGACCAGCACCAGGTACGGCGCGAGGAACCAGCCCGGATACACGCTCGGCAGTCCGCTGATCGGATCGGAGGCGTCCGAGGTCAGCAGCGCGACGCCCACGCCGAGCAGCATGAGCAGCGCCTGCGGCACGGCGCCGCCGAGGGTCACCGCGGCGACGATGCGGCTCCGCGAGGTCGAACGCGGCAGATACCGCGAGAAGTCGGTGGCGTTCGGGCTCCAGCCCAGTCCGCTGGCGCTGCACGCCAGCGCGGTACCGCCGAGGAACGCCGCCCACCCCGCCGGTTGCCCGCCGCTGAGCTGCAGCTTGTCGGCGGTCAGCCAGGCCATCACGAGAAACAGCGCGGCGAACGGCGCGACCAGCAGGTGCAGGGCGCGCGTGATGGCCGCGTGCCCCAGACTCGGCAAGACGCTCTGCGCGACCGAGAATACCACCAGCAGAATCACTTTCGTGCCGGTGCCGACCTGCACGCCCGCCATGTCGAGCAGTGCCGAACCGGCCAGCACCAGCAGTACGAGATCCATGACCTCATAGCCGATCTGCTGCAGCCAGTTGCAGAATGCGATGGGCCGCATGCCGTTTCGGCCGAACGGCGCGCGGCTGACGGCGAAGGTCGTGGTGCCCGCGGCCGGTCCGGGCAGGCTGGCCAGTCCGGCGATGACCCAGGTGGCGGCGCCGATGACGATGGCGGCGACGGCCTGCCACAGGTTCAGCCCCAGCGCCACCAGCAGGGTGCCGTACACCACCACTTGGACATTGAGGATCACACCGCTCCACATCAGCCCGAGCTGGCGCACGGTGCCGCGGCGCTCGGAGTCGGGAATGTGGTCGATGCCGCGTTGTTCGACCAGTGTCCGCGGCGCGGTACCGGGCGGGGCGGCGGGGTGCAGCGAGGAATCGCCTTCGATGACGGACATCGGCACGCTCCGATTATGCGGGGTTGATAAGCGACGGCAGTCAGAATGGGGTATTTGTATGTCGTGAACGTTCATTCGCGTCACGATCGTGTAAACGCACCGGCGGCGGCGAGGCGGGCGATCGGGCAGACTTCCCTCGTGGGCGAAACCGACACGGGGGCAGGCGCTCCCGACGAGGCGACACTGTCCGAGCTGGTCGGCGGGGTGGTCCGGGATCTGCGCGAGAAGGCCGGGCTGTCGATGCGCGACCTCGCCAAGCGGGCCGGGATCAGTCAGCCGTTCCTGAGCCAGATCGAGCGCGGGGTGAGCGCCCCGTCGATGCTCACGACCTATCGGCTGGCGTCGGCGCTGGGTGTCGCGCCCGGCGACCTGCTGCCCGCGCCCGGCTCCGAGCGGGTGTCGGTGGTGCGCGCCGACGAGGGAGTGCGGCTGCCGGTGGCGGACCGTCCCGATGCCGCGCTGGGCCGCGCGCTGCACATGCGCCCGAACAGCCCGCTGGAGGTGATCGAGTATCTGATCGAACCGGGGCAGTTCGTCGGGGGCTGGTTCGAGTCGACCGGGATCAGCGCGGTATATGTGGTCTCGGGGCGGTTGGAGGTCGAGGTGGTGGGTGCGGGCCGGTTCCGGCTCGGCCCAAGGGATTTCATGAACTTCCCCTCGACCATGCGCGACCGCTGGCACCTGGTCGACGACCGGCCGGTGCACGTGCTGCTGGTGATCGCGCAGCGATCCTGAGGAAATGCCCTGTCACACGGGTGGGTTGGACAGATCTGCCCGCGAGGAGAAGGATCCAGCCGTCACATTGCCTTCGAGAAACGGGGTGGATCCCTTTATGTCCTTGTTGTCCAAAGCGTCTGTCGTGCTGGCCGGCTCGGTGATCGCCGGGTTCGGTGCCGCCGGGCCCGCCGCCGCCGAGGGCGCGCTGCACGGTGCGATCGCGCTGTCCGACAGCACCGGAACGGTGGCGTCGGCGGTCAACTACGACGACGCCGGTGCCGCCGACGGCGCGGCCGTGAACCACTGCGGTGTCGGCGACTGCCGTGTCGTGCTGCACTTCACCGACGGCTGCGGTGCCGTGGCGCAGGGCGCCGACCGGCGGGTGGCCGTCGGCTGGGGCCCGACCAAGGTGGAGGCGGAGAAGCAGGCCCGCGACGTGCTGGGCCCGACCGCGCCGCCGTTCCCGGACCTGGGCAGCGCCAGCCCGCGCCCGGCGAATATCGTGCTGACCGCCTGCACCAAGAACGCGGGCTGAACTGCCGTGGGGGGGGGGGGGGGGGGGGGGGGGGGGGGGGGGGGGGGGGGGGGGGGGGGGGGGGGGGGGGGGGGGGGGGGGGGGGGGGGGGCGCGCGGGGGGCGGGGGGGGGGGGGGGGGGGG
>NZ_JARWQD010000308.1 GCF_029869545.1 Nocardia wallacei
GAGAAGCCCTGAATACGCGGCGGTGGACCCGGGTTCGATTCCCGGCAGCTCCACGGAGAAGGCCCGGTCGGTGAGGACCGGGCCTTTGTCGTCGGGTGGTATTGGGGACGGATCCAGTGCTTGCCCCTTGCGTCGGGTTTATCTACTGTCTACGTACGTAGATAGTAGATAGGCCGGGGCGCGCAGTGTGGTTCCGGTCGGCGTCCCCGTTGTTCCGGCGGGGTGGAAAGGATGTGCACCATGGCTGAATCCGGAATCTGGTCGCGGCGGATGGCGGGGCGGACGGCCGCCGTGGTCGGGGTGGCGGCCGGTGTGGCTGTTGCCTTCGCGGGGTCGGCGGCTGCGGAGGCCGCGCCGGTCGCGGAGCCCGCCTCGGTGACGGTGGAGCAGGTGCACGGTAAGGGCCATGGGAACAATCGCGGGAAGGGCAACCGCGGCCCCGACTGGAACCGCGGCCCGGGGTGGGATCGCGGCCCGAAGTGGGACCGCGGCCCCGGCTGGAACGGTGGGCCCGGCTGGAACGGTTTCCGGCTGCCCGGCACCGGCAGCGCTTTCTGATCTCCGTCCTGCCCTACGCTGCTCCGCTCTCGGCTGAGCCATCGACGCGCCGCCTTCGTGCTCGGCCGCGATCCCCGGGCCGAGCACCCGCCGTTGTCTCGCGGCGGGTCTCGGAACCGGGCGGTGCGGGCGAGTCAGGCGGTGAGGCCGGGAATCGGTGGGGGCGCGGGCAATTGCGGGAAGCCGCTGCCGCTCGGGGGGAGAAGCGGGATGCCCGGGCCCGGGTTGTCGTAATCGTCGTCGTAGTCGTGATAGTGGTAGTGATCTTCGTCGTGGTAGTGGTAGTGGTTTTCCTCGTGGGGGCGGTGGCGATCGCGATCCGGGCGCCTGGGCGGTGCGGGGCGGGGGCGGTCGAAGTCCGGTAGTCCAGGGAAGAGGGAGTCGGGCTTCTTCGGTTTCGACGTTCCCGGGTTGGGCCGTTCTGGGCGATTCTTGCGGTCCGGCTTCGGTCGGCGATCGGCGGCATCGAGTCCGTCGGCCGGTTCGAGCACGACCGGGGTCGCCGACGCCGGCGCGTCGAATGCCGCCAACGGCAGCAGGACCAGTGCGGATGCGACGACGGTACGCGTCAGTGTTCGCGGGGAGACACGTCGATTCATTCGGTTCCTCACTCGGGTGTGACACCGGGCGACGATCGCAAGACCGGCCGCCCGATCCATATCGCCAGTCACCGTACCATCGTTTAGCGGTACATGTATTGACGGTATAACCGTGGCGGGCCGGGTGGTTACCGTTTGAATTCGAGGATCGCGAGGGTGAGCATGGCGATCCAGAATGGCCAGACCAATGCGGACAGGATGGCGTAGGAGACGATGCCCGGCAGTCGTTGGCGGCGTTCGGGTCCGAGGGCTCCGTTGACCGTGCCTTGTACCGATGCGCGCGAGTAGACCAGTGTCGTCCGGCCCGCGAGTACCGGGACCATGGCGTCGGCGGGCCAGGGGGTGGAGTGGCTGATGGAACCCGGGAACGGTGGCGGTCCCGGCGGTGGATATACGCGCAGAGTATGTAGGCCGGGCGGGGCGGGGATGAAATTGCGGCCCCAGCGGGTTTTCTGACGCACTGTCAGGCCGTTCAGCTTCATCTCGGGGCGGGAGAACATGCCGCGCAGCCACCGAGGCTGACACGAAGCCTGGACCAGGATCCCGGTCTCACCGGGCTCGACATGGAACCGTGGCATCGGCGAATTCTCGTCGGTGCCACCCGGAATCAGGAAGTCGTACGGCAGCAACGTATCTCGGAACGGTGGCATCGGCGTCGGCGGGAACGATCCGTCCGGTAGCAGGTAGTCGGTCATCTGCAGTACGCGGTACGGCATTCCGATCTTCCACCCCGGCTTCTTCTTCTTGAAGAACGACGCCTGCGGTTGCCGATAGGGCCGGTATCCAACCGGGGGTGGGTCGCCCTGTGCCGCGGAGTGATGCAGGGGATAAGGGTCGGCGGCGCTCATGCCATCGACGCCTGGTACTCGACCTCGCCCGCGGCGCGGATCGTCTTGACCACATCGTCGGCCAGTGCGCCGACACTGAGGATTTCCGACGCCAGTTGTGCCAGTACGGTGGACATCTTCGTGGCTGCCCCCGATATTCCGAATACGGCACGGGCGATCAGGGCGGGGGACGCCGTGCCCGCCGACGCGACGAGAATGGCTGCGATCTCGACGAGCATTCCGGCGAGGGTGTTCAGGATTTCGGTGATGATGCCGCGAACTCCGTCGACCAGATCGCTGATCTTCTCGTTGATCTTGCCCAAGGATTCGGCCGTGCCAGCCTGTTGGACGATCGCGGCGTTGATCGAATCCGCTTTCGTGCGGTAGGCGTCGCCGGTCTGGCCCACCCACTCCTGGGTTCCGGCGCCGACCTCGTTCACCCAGCCCTCGGCTACCTTGCCGAGTTCCTTCGAGATGTTCTCCCAGGACTTGGAATACGCCTTCACCATGTCCGGATTACCGGCCAGCGAATCCAACGTCTTGCGCAGAGGCTCGACATGCTCGAGCATCCACCCCATCAGCAGACCGCCCACGAGGTTGAAAGGGTCGAGCTTGGCGAGATGGATACCTCTATTGATATCCAACCCGATCTTCGCGACGTCCACCAACGCGGCAGTGGCGGCCCAAGCCTTCAATCCCGCCTGGTATTTGTCGCCTCCTGCCCACGCATCGACCGCCTCGAACCCGTCCCCGATCGGCGTCCCCTTGAACACCCCCGCATTCCCGTCCGCCCGCTCACCGTTCTCCTCCTTGCCCATTTCCGGCAGGCCGAGGTTGCCGAGGACGGTGGCGTCCTCCTGGTAATAGGTGTTGCGGTAGTCGGTGGCCTCGTCGATCAGGTCGTTGTCGGGGCGCGCCTCGTCGTCGAAGTTGGTGGGCAGGCCCGCGACGCCCAAACCGGCGTTGGCGACCGAGGATTCGTTGAGCCACTTGCCGACGTCGTTCTGCTCGGCCATCGGTTACGCCCCCTGTCCCTGCTGTGCGCCCACTCCGTTCAGGGCATTCGAGGATTCGGTTTCCTGCCGTTCGAACGCGTCGGCCGCCTGGTTCAGCTTGGCGGGCATGGTGCCTGCCTGCTCGCTCACCCTCTGCAGCCCGTCGACGATCCGATCGTGCAGCCGGGTCAGGATCGAGGTCGCGTAGGGCTGCACCAGCGCGCCGTATCCGTCGTCCACGTGGGCCAGATACGTCGCGGCCTCGAGCGCCTTGTTCAGGCCGTCCACCTGCCCGGCCACCTTGCCCGAGTGGTCGCGCACCTGTTCCGGGTCAACGTTCAACATCGCGGGCTCCCCATCCTCGTCCGTACATCGCGGTCCGTCGCCACCGACCGCTCTCTCGCGCGCACCGTCGACGGTGCTCTACCGACTCTGACGCTCTCGACGCCGGAACGGTTCCCACCGATTCCGGGTCGAGCCGCTCACTCCAGCCAGGACTTGCGCTGGTAATACAGGTCGTCGTCGTTGGGATCCTCCGGAATGAAGACCTCGTCCCGATCGGGCTTGCGGCTGACCGGGTTCGGGGCGGGTGGTGCTGTAGGCATCGCATCGTGCGGGGGCGGGTTCGCCGGGACGTCGTGCGCAGGCGGTGGGAAAGCCGGGGGCGCCGAATCCCGCGACGGGCCCGGCGGCGCAAAACCCTGCTCCGGCAAGGCATCCGGGAACCGCTCCGCGTACTGCCCCACGATCGTCTCGGCCGCGCTGTCGCTGCCGACCGTGTCGTGCACGAGATCGGTGACCTCACGGCGCAGCTTCGCCTGCGCCCGCCGGGTGCAGGCCATGAGCTCGGCGGCGACGGCGCCCGGATCCATCCCGCGGGTGCTCGCGGCCAGGTGGATGGCGGTCGTGGCGCCGCCGGAGTCGACCGTGACGGCGATCCGGTTGTCCGACGATGTCTCGGTCACGCTGATCGCCGACATCCGCCCCTGCAGGCTCTGGAACTGTTGCGCCTTGCGCTCCAGGTTCTCCGCCCAGCGCGCCAGATCCTCGGCCGCGCCCTCCAGACCACCGCTCATTCCCCGTCCTTGCCCCTAGCGGGGACGAGATCGACCTCCGCCCCCTTTTCGACGTGTGCCCAACGTATCCCACCGCGAGAACGGGTGTCCTACGGCCCCGCCTCACCGGCCGACTACCATCGGCGGATGTCCAAAGAGGAGAGCCGCCGACTGAATCGGGAGGTCGTCGCCGAGTTCCGGGCGAACGGCGGCAAGCTGGGCGGCCCGTACGCCGACATCGATGTGCTGCTGCTGACCACGACGTCGGCGGACACCGGTGAACGCCGTACCGTGCCGCTCGGCTATGGCACCGACGGCGCGCGCTTGATCGTGTTCGCCGCCGACGACGGGCGGGCGAACGGACCGAACTGGTACCACGATCTGCTGGCCGACCCCCACGCCGAGGTGGAGGTGGGCAGCGAACGCTGGCCCGTGACCGCCTCGACGGCCACGGGCCAGGAACGAAACAGACTGTGGGACAACCAAAGTGAGCATTGGAGTTTCCTGGAGGACCTCCGGGCCAAGGTCGCGTGGGAAATTCCGGTGGTGATCCTGTCTCGGCAGCGGCCGTAGTGCGCGCGCGTTACGCCTGTCACAGATCTACGGCTGCTGCCTGGAGCCTGGTGAGGACCTCCTCGCCGGGCCAGGTCCGGGCCTCGTAGCGGGCCGGTGCCATGCCGGGGACCGGGGACAGCCCGGCGATGTCCACGGCCGCGTCGAACGGCACGGTGAACAGGTGTACCGGCTCCTCGGCGTCGTCGACGCCGTAGATGCTGAGGTAATCCGCTTCGGGGAGCAGCCATTCCACGCCCTCGCCCCAGACGGCCACCGTGCAGGGACCGTTGCCGTTGTCGACGTAGTTCAGCGCACCGACGTAGGCGGGTTCGAGATCGTAAGGGCCGTAGTCGAAGTCGCGCTCGTAGGTGTCGTTGAGCCATTGGGTCTGCAGGTTGTACTCGCTCACCGCGAGGCCGCTGCGGGCCCGGGCCGCGGCGCCGCTCTGGGGATGCGGTCCGGCACGGTCGAAGGGCACGACCCGGCCGTGCTCGTCGAGCGTATACCCTTGCGGCGACAGGGATTTGGCTGCCTCGCCGTAATGTTCCTCGACCATTTCGTAGACCTGCCCGAGTACCTCCGGGTCGTCGGGCGCGACGATCAGGGTGTCGAAATCCGGCATGAAGGCGACGGGGCGGTGCTCGGCTGTGCGGTGGGTGGCCAGCCACCCGGGCAGCAGCGGCCAGGACGCGACATAGCCGTCGCCGTCGTCGACGTAGCGGACCACGGCCCCGGGCTCGTCCGCGGGCGGCGCGACGGCCGCCAGATTCTCGTGCGCGGCCGCGAACACCTCGTCGGTCGTGACGCCCCACTCCCGCACCGTTTCCTCGAGAACGATCGACCGCGAACGAGGTTGGTCGAACGCGATCAGTTCGCTCACGAACGGGAAGACCGCTCGGCCGACAGGCCGCATATCGGGCGGTGCGTCGAGCCCGAAGGTGGCCGGGCGCAACACCGGCCGCAGGTGGGACCGCGCCTCGGGCCAGGACGGGAGATCGCCGCTGGACTCCTGCGCCGCGGCGACGAACCAGGCGATCGCGCTGTCGAGTTCGGCCGCTGACAGCCCGCGCGTGTCGTGGAACAGGTTGCCCAGATACAGGTGGGTGTCGTCGCCGAGCCGGAGGGTGAACTCCTCCGGATCGTAGTGGGCCTGCTCATCACCGCCATCGCGTACCTGCCGCAGCACGGCGTCGGCGAAGGCGCTCAGCTCGTCGTCGAGAGAATTCACGCGGCGAGCCTAGTCACGGCGCTGTGCCGGTGCAGCACAAGGCTTTTCGTCAGTGGCAAGAGCGGAGTGCGCTGCGTCACAGTAATTGCAGTATCTGAAAAATTGCAGTTTGTGCTAAATTTTTGCCATGACCAAGGAGAAGGGTGCCGGGGAGCCGGGGCTGCGGGAGCAGAAGAAGCGGCGGACGCTGCTCGATCTGTGCATGGCGGCGCGGCGGCTCACCCTCGAGCGGGGGCTCGATGCCACCACCGCCGAGGACGTGGCGAAGGCGGTCGGGGTGTCGCCCCGGACCTTCTTCAACTACTACGAGACCAAGCTGGATGCCGTGATCGGCCCGGTGGGGGAGATCGGCACCCCGGCCGCCCGGGACCGATTCGTCGCGGGCGGTCCGACCGGGGTGCTGATCGACGATCTCACCGCGCTGTACGCCTCCGGTTACGAGCCCGACGACGAAGTGCGGGAGAGCATTTCGCTGGTCGCCGAGATCATCAAACAGGAGCCGCGGGTGCTCGCGGGCTTCGTCGCCGCCGGGGCGCGGCACGAGGCCGCCGTCGGGGATCTGCTATCGGCCCGGATGGGCTCGGCGGCCTCCTCCGAATTCGCCGCTCTCGCAGCGCATCTCATGTCGGCCCTCACCACCCGCGCGGCGCTGTCGCTGGCCGACCACCCGGATCGCTCGCTCGCCGACGCTCTACACGACCAAATCGACCTTGCCGCTCGCCTTTTCGACGCGGGAGACAGAAGGAGAAACGCCGATGACCACGACGGCTGAAGCGCCGCCGCCCCCCATCGTCCTCACCCAGAAGCGGATCTGGCTCATCTTCTCCGCACTGATCGCGGGCATGTTCCTGGCCAGCCTGGATCAGACCATCGTGGGCACCGCCATGCCGACCATCGTCGGCCAGCTCGGCGGCGTCTCCGAAATGGCTTGGACCGTCACGGCATATCTGCTGGCCACCACCATCGTGATGCCGATCTACGGCAAGTTCGGTGACCTGTTCGGACGGCGCTGGCTGTTCCTGTTCGCGATCGGCATCTTCACCGCCGCGTCGATCGGGGCCGCGGTGTCCACCGGGTTCTGGGAGTTCATCGTCTTCCGCGGCTTGCAGGGCGTCGGTGGCGGCGGCCTGATGATCCTCGCGCAGGCCATCATCGCCGACGTGGTTCCGGCCAAGGATCGCGGCAAGTTCATGGCCCCGATGGGCGCCGTCTTCGGTGTCACCTCGGTGGCCGGACCGCTGCTCGGTGGCCTGTTCGCCGATCACATCGGCTGGCGGTGGTGCTTCTGGATCAACGTCCCCATCGGGCTCGCTGCGATGGCAATCGCGTTCCGCTACTTGAACATTCCGAGTCACCGCCCGAAGGTCCGGCCGGACTATCTCGGGGTCGTGCTGATGTCGTCGGCGACGGCGCTGCTCATCCTGATCACCGACTGGGGTGGCAAGCGCTACGACTGGGGCTCGCCGACGATCCTGACCATGACGGCGGCGCTGGTGCTGGTGGTGGCCGCATTCGTGGCGGTGGAGGCGCGGGCGGAGGAGCCCATGCTGCCGCTGTGGCTGTTCCGCAATCGCAGCTTCGTGCTGACCTCGGCGATCGCGCTGGTGCTCGGCCTGGTCATGTTCGCGGCGCTCGCGTTCATCCCGACCTACCTCCAAATGGCCACGGGCACATCGGCTTCGGTGTCGGGCCTGCTGCTGATCCCGATGATGATCGGCATGATGGCCACCCTGATCACGTCCATGGCGGCGATCACCCGCACCGGCCGCTACCGGGTCTATCCGCCGCTGGGCGCGCTGATCATGGCGGCCGGAATGCTGTGGATGACCACGCTGAACGCGCACACCTCGGTGTGGGTGGTCTCGGCGATGCTGCTGGTGATCGGCGCGGGGCTCGGCCTGATCATGCAGATCATCGTGCTGGTGGTGCAGAATGCGGTGGCGCCCAACCAGATCGGCACCGCGACCAGCGCGAACAACTACTTCCGGGAGATGGGCGGTGCGATCGGTGTCGCGATCTTCGGATCGATCTTCACCCATCGGCTCACCGACGGGCTGACCGAGGTGTTCACCGAGCACGGGCCCGAGGTGGTCCAGTCGGGTCTGCAGCCGGGTGCGCTGGTGCCGTCGGTGGTCAAGCATCTGCCCGACGGCCTGCACGACGCGATCGTCGGGGCCTATTCCGACGCGCTGGTGCCCGGGTTCTGGTACCTGATTCCCGGTGCGGCACTGGCGTTCCTGCTCGCGCTGTTCATCCCGCACCTGACGCTGTCGGACGAGGCGGGCATGGTCGCCCGCGGTGAGGCGGTGCTGGAGGAGGAGCCGGAGGCGCAGGCCGCCGAGCGCTGATCCGGTCGATGACGACCAGGGGCCCCGGCGGTTGGGGCCCGGGCCCCGCCCGCGGGGGGGGGGGGCCCCGGAACGCCGGGGCCAGGGGGTGGGGGCCGCGGCGGGTGGGCGGGGGGCTGTAGGCGATCGCGGGGGCCACGCGCCAGCCGCTGACCGAGAT
>NZ_JARWQD010000309.1 GCF_029869545.1 Nocardia wallacei
CACCCCCCACCCCCCCCCCCCCCCCCACCCCCCCCCCCCCCCCCCGCCCCCGCCCCGCCCCCCCCGCCCCCCCCCCGGGGATCGGGTGAGGCCGCGGAGAGAGCCTGGGCCCCTAGTCCGGTCTCGAAGGTGCGCCGAACCATGTTGTCAGGGAATGCTCGAGTCCGGTGGGGGTGGTGGTGGAGGCCCAGGCGATGTAGCCGTCGGGGCGGATCAGGATTGCGGAGAGGTTGCGTGGTCGAACGGGTTTGGCGGTGAGCACCCGGACGCGGTCGGTCCATGGTGTCGCGAGCGATCGTAGTTGCGGGGAATCGGTGAGGTCCAGCAGGATCGGGCGGCCGTCGGTGCAGTGTTCGCCCAGCCGGGTGCCGTCGGACAGCTCGATATCGGGGGCGGTGGTACCGACCAGGTCGTGGCCGCCGCCGAGGTCGTAGCGGTGCAGCACGCCGGAGATCTTCTTGTACACCGCCGTCGCGCCGTCGCGGGTCTCCAGCAGTTCGGTGAGGACGGACCGCATCGCCCGGCTGCGCGGATCCGTGCGCATCACCGCCACCTGCGCCCGGGTCCATTCCAGCACCCACTCCCCGACCGGATGCCGTTCGGCGGTATAGGTATCCAGCAGCCCGGGCGGCGCCCAACCGGCCACCACGGCCGCGAGCTTCCAGCCGAGATTCATCGCGTCGCCCATGCCCAGATTCAGGCCCTGGCCGCCGAACGGCGAATGCACGTGGGCGGCGTCCCCGGCCAGCAGCACCCGGCCGCGCCGATACTCGGTGACCTGGCGGGTGTTGTCGGTGAACCGCGTCGCCGACCGCACCGCCGAGATCTCCACCGGCACACCGGATACCGCGCGCAGGCTGGCCTGCAGTTCGGCGGCGGTGATCGGGGCGTCGCGATCGGCGGGCGGCCCGTCGGGCTCGACGGTCAGGAAGCGACCCGGCATCGGCCCGTGGGTGTAGATGCCGGTGTCCGTGGTGTTCCAGCCGGGCCGCAGGGCCTCGGCACCGGTCATCTCCACCACCGCCTGATGCCCGGTGATCAGCGGATCGACGCCGGGGAAGTCGAATCCGGCCAGCTTCCGCACCAGGCTGCGGCCGCCGTCGCAGCCGACCAGCCAGCCCGCGCGGACCACGGTGTCGCCGAGCCAGATCGTCACGCAGTCGCCGTCGTCGGTGAATCCGGTCAGCTCCGCGCCGCGGCGCACGCGGACCCCGAGTTCGGCCGCGCGGTCGGCGAGTATCGTCTCCACGTCCTGCTGCGAGACGAACCACGCCTGGTCCACCGGGCCGACCTCGGCGAAGGCCGGGTCGTCGAGGTCGATATCGGCGCTGCGCAACCAGATCCCGGCGAAGTGGCCGACGACCAGGCGCCCGGCCTGCTCCTCCCCGTGCGCGGCACGGAAGGCGTCGAACTGCGCGATCCTCGATGCGTGCCGCTCGTTCAGCTGTGCCAGCATCCCCCGCCGGTAGAAGGCCTGGGCGGTAGGCACATTGATCGCGCCTGCCTTCACCGTCTGATCCATCTCGGGCAGCCGCTCCACCACGAGCACGTCCACCCCCGCCAGCCGCAGCTCGCACGCCAGCATCAGCCCCACCGGTCCGGCCCCCGCCACCACCACGTCGAATGTCTCGGTCATGCGCCCAGCGTGCCGACGGCCGATTGCACGGGCCTTGCGCCGTCCTTGCGCGCACTGCGCAACGAGCACACCGGCATTCGCCGCACAACCGCAGTGGATGCAAACCGGTCGGACGCATTTCGCCCGTGTTGTTTGCGGCCGGAATTTTCTGGCAGACTCCCCGACGGTTCATCGATTTTTCCCGGCAGCCGGTATTACGGTATGCCCCGAATCCACCCGAGCAGTTCCGGCGGAAGGCGGACACGATGACCGGGTCGTCCCCGTACGAGGTGCCCTCGCTCGCGCAGCGGTACGACGGCGCCGAACCGGTCGACGTCGGCGGTACGGCCGTCTACCCGCTGTATTCCGAACCGCTGGGCCAGGATCCGAGCATCATCACCCTCACCCTGCACGCGGCCGCTCCCCCGGCCGGACTGCTCGGGCTCGGAGTCGGGCTGTCGGTGCTGGGCGGTCACGTGACGCTGCGGGGCCGTCGACTACGCGGTGTCGACGTCTGGACCGACGCCATGACCGGCGGGGTCGCGCTGGAGGTGTGTGCCGCCGGACCGGAGGCGTCGTTCACCCTCACCCCGGTCTGGATGGACGCCGCGGGCGCGGTCGAGTCGTGGACCGGCAACTACGGCATCGTGGTGGACCGCACCGCAGCCGGAAATCCGCTGCTGCGCTGCAGCGCCGGCGTCGGTCCCCTGGATTTCACGAATCTGGTGGTCGAGGTGGCCGCCGTGGCCGCGCCGACGGATCAGAGCCGCTATCGCGGCGCGCTCTACGATCTCGGCGTGGCGATGCACGGGCGCGGCGACGTGGACCAGGCGTGCGCGCTGTGGTCGCAGGCCGCCGGTTTCGGACATGCGGGCGCCGCGTACGACCTCGGGGTGGTGCGGTTCCGGCGGGGCGAATTCGGCGAGGCCGAACGCTGGTGGCGCACCGCCGCCGACCACGGTGACGTGCGGGCCATGGCCGGACTGGCCGAGGTGCTCGACCGTCAGGGCAGCGCGAGCGAGGCGCGGGTGTGGCGCGCGTGCGCCAACGGCCTGTACGAACCGTGACAACGATCAGGCGAGGCCGATTTCCGGCAGCGGCCCGAGCAGCAGGCTGCCACCGGCGATGAGCGCCGCCAGCGCCGCGGCGCCGAACACCAGCACCCACAGCAGCGACGGCAGCCGGGTGAGGTGGGCGAGCTGATCGGCGTCGGAGCCGTCGCCACGCACCCGCACCCGCTGCAGTTCCACCACCGCGCGCATCCCCCCGAACAGCAGGAACCACGCCACCGCGTACCCGAAGATGCCCTGCCACACAACGGTTCCGTACCAGGAGACGCCCAGGGTGACCGCTCCCGTGACGACCACCGCCAGCAGTCCGAAGAGGTTGCGGATGAAGACCAGCAGCACCACCAGCGCGGCCACGCCCAGCCACAGCATCAGGGTCAGGCGACCGGCGCCCAACAGCGCCGCGCATCCCAGTCCCACCGCCGACGGCGCCGGATATCCGGCCAGCGTCGTGAGAATCATGCCCAGCCCGTAGGGTTTTCCGCGCGAGACCGTCACGCCCGAGGTGTCCGAGTGCAGCCGGATCCCGCTCAGCGTCCGCCCGGTGAGCACCGCCACGACCGCATGCCCGACCTCGTGCGCGATCGTGACGACGGTCCGCAGCACCCGCCACACCGGCGGATACATCACCAGCGCCAGCGCCACCGCCCCGGTCGCGACGACCACCCACAGCGGCGGATGCTCCGACACCACACTCAACCGGTCCGTCACCGACGACACCGAACTGGTCCACTCCGACAAATCCACCGCCGCAGACTAGCCGCGCCCCATCCGACCGCGCACCCCCTGCGTGTTCCCGCACGCCCTGCGAGCGCCTGCGGACGGGGCGGGAACACGCTGGGGGTGCGGAAACGGGTCAGCGCGGAGCGAGGGCCTCGGTGGCGGGCTCGTCTTGGAGGTTGTCGATGAACCAGTTGGGGTAGACGGGGGACGGGGGCATGGCGTCGTTCAGTTCGGTGAGTTCCTCGGGGGTCAGGCGGACGGACGCGGCGCCGAGATTGTCCTCGAGCTGGTGCAGTTTGGTGGCGCCGAGCAGCACGCTGGTCACCGCGGGCTGGGCCAGCAGCCAGGCGAGGGCGATCTGGGCGACGCTGGCGCTGTGCTTGTCGGCGATGATCCGCATGCGTTCGATCAGCGCGAAGCCGCGCTCCTTGTCGATGGGCAGCAGATCGAATCCGGACAGGCGGTTGTCCGGGTCCGTCAGCGTCTCCCGCGTGTACTTGCCGGAGAGAAAACCGCTGGCCAGCGGGCTCCACACCGTCATGCCCAGCCCGTAGCGGCGCATCATCGGGATCACGTCGCGCTCCACGTCGCGCCCGACCAGCGAATAGTTCATCTGCCCGTGGGTGAACGCCGCGAAGCCGTTCGCGCGCTGAATCTCCAAGGCCGCCGCCACTTTCCACGCCGACCAGTTGGAGAAGCCGAGATAGCGGGCCTTCCCCGAACGCACCACCTCGTCCAGCGCGGCGAGCGTCTCCTCCAGCGGCGTGAAGGGATCCTCCCGGTGCGCGATGTACACGTCCACCCAGTCGGTGTCCAGCCGCCGCAGGCTCTGATCGATCGACCACAGGATGTGCCGCCGCGACAGGCCGGACCGCGTGATCGGATCGCCGCTACGGAACCCCACCTTGGTCGCGATGACCACATCGTCGCGATGCGGCCGCAGCGCCTGCCCGAGCAGGACCTCCGACTCTCCCCCGGCGTAGCCGTCGGCGGTGTCGAAGAAATTGATCCCCGCCTCCAGTGCCCGCCCGACCAGTTCGCCGGCCAATTCCGCGCCGACCTTCGAAACGGCTTGCATATCGCGGTTGCCCGCGGTGAATGTCATGGCCCCGAACGCCATTCGGGAAACGATGAGACCGGTACTACCGAGCGTGCTGAACTCCATGGGCAAGACATTATCCGGCGCCCGAGGTCGCGGCCACAGATCAGGCGCCGGTCGTGCCGCACCAGCACGGGACCATCAGCGCGGCCGCGGACAGCAGTGTCACCGCGGCCATCCCCGCGATGACGCCCGGCGCCAGGACCGCGCGGCCGGAGCGGAGCCGTGCGGCGAGCGTCCGGCGCACCGAGTCCGAGACGACGCGGCTCGCGGACATCCCTCTGCGAATCGGTAGTGCGATGCGCCGGTTCCGGGTCGAGCCCTTGCCGAAGCGGCGGCGCAGCAGTGCCGTGAGCGCGACGACGAGAGTGGCGATCAACATGGGATGCTCCTCGCTCAGACGGCCGAGGCCGGTTGCGGACGCGGGCCGGTGGTGCCGCGGCGCGCCCGCGGCCGTCCTGGGTCGGCCACCACGCCGAGCCGCACGAGGCTCTCGGCGGTGTCGAGCAGGGTCTGTTCGATCGGCCGCATGGTCCAGCCCAGCTCCCGCCGCGCCTTGTCGGCGCTGACCGCCTCGCGCTTGCCGAGCCGGCTCGCCGCGAGCCGGGCCGTCGCGTCGAACCGGGCCGCCAGCCGCAGCAGCCAGGCGGGGATGGTGCGGGTCGGCACCCGGTACCGCGTCGCTATGATGCGCGCCATCTCGGTCATCGAAACATAGTCTCCCGCAACGATATAGCGGTTGCCCGCCGCCTCCGGGAGTTCCAGCGCCAGCCGATGCGCGACGGCGGCGTCGCGGACGTCGACGGTGGCGAAACCGATCGGCGGCACGGCGGGCATCGCCCGCGCCAGCAGGATGCGCAGCGCCTCCACGGAGGTCCCCACCGCCGCGCGCTGCACCGGGCCCAGGATCATGCCGGGATTGATCGCCACCAGCTCGATCCCGCGTTCGCGCGCGAAGTCCCAGACGGCGCGCTCGGCGAGGGTCTTGCTCTTCTCGTAGGCGTTGCACGCCCGCGGATCCGACCAGTCGGTCTCGGTGCACACCCGCTCGCGGTGCCCCATCCGCACCGCGGCGATCGACGAGGTCACCACCACCCGCCGCACCCCGGCCGCGGCGGCCGCGCGCAGCACCCGCAGCGTGCCGTCCACGGCGGGCCGGACCAGTTCGTCCTCGTCGTCGGGCTCGGTCGCCGGGAACGGCGATGCGGCGTGCACGACGTACCGGCAGTCCGCCGCGGCCTGCGCCCAGCCCGCCTCATCGGTGAGGTCGGCGGTCACGAGTTCGACGGCCGGGAGGTGCGCGGCGAGGTCCGCGGTCGCCGAGCGCACGGTGCCGCGCACCCGATAGCCGTGCGCGAGCAGTTCGGTGGCGATATGTCCGCCGAGGTAACCCGAAACTCCGGTCACCAGAACGCGATCCGACATGACCCGACTCCGATCTAATCATCGTTTAGAATGTAATCACTGTATAGATTGCGGGGCGCTCGAAGTCAACCCGTACGCTCACCCCCATGCCGTCGACGAAGGATCGCTATCACCACGGCGCGCTACGCGAGGAGCTACTGCGCACCTCCCTGCGGCTGATCGAGGCCGAGGGGCTGCCCGCGGTCAGCCTGCGGCGCGTGGCGCGGGAGGCGGGGGTGAGCCCGGGCGCGCCCTACCATCACTTCGCCGACCGCACCGCCCTGCTGGCCGCCCTGTCCACGCGGGGATTCGAACTGCTCCGCGCAGAACTGATCTCGGCCGTCGGCGCCGCCGCGAACCCCAGCGACCGGCTCACCGCGATCGCCGACACCTACATCCGTTTCGCGCGGGAGCAGCCCGCCTACTTCCGGCTGATGTTCCGCCCCGAACTGTCCCGGCCCGAGAAGCATCCGGATACGATGGCGGCCGGTGACGCGGCGTTCACGGTCCTGACCGACGCCGTCGCCGAGGCGACCCGGGCCGGTGTGCTGCCCGCCGCCGAGGCCGACACGCTCGCGATGGCGATCTGGGCTCTGTCGCACGGCCTGGCCGCACTCACGGTCGACGGCCAGCTCACCAAGCGCGCCGCCAAGATGCACACCGACCCGGCGGCCCTCTCCGATCGGATCACCCGGATGTTCACCGGGCTCATCGCCCCGTCGACACCCTGAACAGCGGCTATCGCTCTCACGCCCGGTGGCCGCAGGCGCGCCGGACCCTCTAGGCTGACTGCGACCGCCCCGTCCAGCCGGATCGATCCGGCACGACCCCCGCGAGGAGAACCCGGATGAAATCGCCGCGATGGCCCGCCGCAGGAATCGCCGGATTGGCCGTCGCCACAGCGCTTCTGACCGGCTGCAGCGATGTCGAGCGCGCCATCAACAAGGGCGGGGACACCAAGTGCAGCGACTACGTCAAGCAGGATCAGGACACCAAGCGCGTCACGATCACGAAGTTCGTCAAGCAGCAGACCGGCAGCGAGAACGAGCCGCCGGGCACCCAGGTCGACCTGACGATGACCGCGGTGGAGTTCCTGTGCGGCAATCAGCGCAACGCCGAGACGCCCATCAAGAACGCCGACGTGGCGGGAATCTTCTTCAACAAGTGAGGCGCGGCCGTCAGCGCAGCAGCTCGATCACCGGGGCGAACTTCTCCATGTTCTGTTCGAGCACGGTGAAGTAGTTGATGCCGTAGCGCTTGCGGCGCTCGCGCAGCTGGTCGGCCTGCTGCTGCGGGGAGCCGAGCAGCAGCACCGGGATGTCCTCCAGATTCTCGGCCGCTCCTTCGGGCAGGTGGGCCGCGTAGCGCTCCAGGATCTCCGGGCGTTCGGCGGCGCTGGCGACCCCCTGCAGCAGGAGATTGAACTCCACGCTGTCGGCGCGCTCGCCCAGCAGACCGCGCACGTAGTCGATCCGCTGCAGCGTCGCCTCCGGACCGGCCACCGTGATGTGCCCGCTGGCGGCGGCCGTGCCGCCGGTCAGCGCGATGATGTCGGCGTGTTCGGCGGCCACCCGCAGCAGCCGGTCGCCCCAGCCCGCGATCAGCAGCGTCGGACCGCCCGATTGCGCGGGGCGCGGGCGATATTCGGGATCGGCATAGAGCCGCCGCAGCGTCGCCGCCGCCTCGGCGACCTGGTCGACGCGGCGGCCCGGGCCGGGGAACGGCATCCCGGCGGCCTCGAACTCCGCCTGCACGTATCCGGCGCCCAGGCCCAGCTCGACCCGGCCCTCGCTGAGCAGGTCCACGGTGGCGACGTCGCGCGCCAGCAGCACCGGGTTGTAGAAGGGGACGTTGAGCACGAAGGTGTTCAGCCGCACCCGCTCGGTGGCGTCGGCGGCGACCAGCATCGCCGGGAACGGCGCGGGCAGCCCCAGATGGTCGGCGATGCCGATCACGTCGTAGCCGAGATCCTCTGCCCGGCGGCACTTTTCCGCCCACTCCGCGCGGGACTCGACCGAGATCATGTTCACACCGAACCGGAAGGGAGCGCTCATCGCTCCTGTCTACCAGCCCGGCGGCGACCGGCCCACACGCGTTCGCCGAGAGCGATCACGAGCTGGCGCATTCGGGCCGCGGGATTCCCGCCCGCGGTGCCGCCGCGTGCGCAATCATGGGGAGGGCGCAGGGACTCCCCGGGAGGCGTTGCGATGCCCGAGATTCGCACCCTGACCCAGCGGCGCGCCGCCCTGGAACAGGAATGGGCCCGCTGGGCACCGGCGCATGCGGTGCCGGCCGGGCAGACCGTGCTGCGCAGCGAGGTGGTGCAGTCGTGGCGCCGCTCGCTGCCCACCGTCGATCCGGCCTGCCTCGCCGCACCCGCCGACGACGCCGAGATCGGCTCGCGCTGGACCGCGTCACCGCTGCGCGAGCCGGTCGTCGAGCTGTCGGGCGAATTGCGCAGCATCGCCGACGATTCCGGATTCGTCGCCGCCGTCACCGACGAGCACGGCACCATCCTGTGGTCCTGCGGCGGCCGGGTGATGCGCCGCCGGGCCGAACAGGTCAACTTCGCCCCCGGCGGCCGCTGGGACGAGACCCATATGGGCACCAACGCATTATCGCTGGCGCTGCGCACCGGCGAGCCCAGCATCGTCTTCTCCGCCGAACATCTGGTGGCCGCCCTGCACGGCTGGGTCTGCTATTGCGCGCCGATCCACACCCCCGACGGGCGGCGCCTCGGGGTGCTGGATCTGTCCACCACCTGGGACCGCTCGCATCCACTGGCGATGTCGACCGTGCGGGCGCTGGTGTCGGCGATCGAATCGCGGCTGCCGCGGCAGTCCGGCACCGGACCCGACCGCTGCGAGATCCGGCTGCGGTGCCTCGGCGGCGCGGACCTGACCCGGGCGGGTTGCCCGGTCCGGTTGCGGCCCAGGCAGATCGAGATCCTGGCGCTGCTCGCGCTCGAGCCCGAGGGCTACACGCCGCAGCGGCTGCACGCGGCCGTCTACGGCGACCGCCCGGTGTCGGCGTCCACGCTCAAGGCCGACGTGTCACATCTGCGCAATGCCACCGGCGGCGACATCACCAGCCGCCGCTACATGCTGGCGCGCCCGATCTCCTGCGACGCCGTGGATCTGCTCGCGGCGATCGCGGCCGGTGACCTGCCCGCCGCATTGCGCCTGTATCGGGGGCCGCTGCTGCCCGGCTCGGACACCCCCGGCATCGCACAGTGGCGCGAATATCTGGCGGTGAGCCTGCGCACCGCGGTGCTCGACAGCGAATCACCCACGCACGCCGTGGAATTCGGGGCACGCTGCCCGGACGACGCGCAGATCCACGAGCACGCGCTGCGGCTGCTCGCGCCGTCCGACCCCCGCCGCGCCGTGGTCACCGCCCGCCTGCACGCCGCGCACGGCGGCTGACCGCGCGACCGCCAACCTCCCGCCAACCGCCGCGTTCCATAGTGACGCCGTCACATGGATCAGTCGGCGGGATGCCCGCGGGCGGCGGCCACGCGCAGGGCCCCTCGCTGACGTTGCCGGTAGAACAGGAAGCGAGCATCATGATCTACGCCAAGCCCGGTACCGACGGCAGCGTCGTCCACTTCGCCCGGCGCTACGAGAATTTCATCGGCGGCGACTGGAAGGCACCCGTCGAGGGGCGCTATTTCGAGAATCCCTCCCCCGTCGACGGCGAGACCTTCTGCGAGGTGGCCCGTTCCACGGCCGCCGATATCGACAGCGCGCTCGAGGCCGCGCACGCCGCGGCCGAAACCTGGGGCGCCACCTCGGTCACGCAGCGCGCCAATCTGCTCAACAAGATCGCCGACCGGATCGAGGAGCATCTGGAGCGGCTCGCCGTCGCCGAGACCTGGGAGAACGGCAAGCCGGTCCGCGAATCCCTGGCCGCCGACATCCCGCTGGCCGTCGACCATTTCCGGTATTTCGCGGGCGTCGTCCGGGCCCAGGAGGGTGGCATCTCCGAGGTCGACGCCGATACCGTCGCCTATCACTTCCACGAGCCGCTCGGCGTCGTCGGCCAGATCATCCCGTGGAACTTCCCGATTCTCATGGCGGCCTGGAAACTGGCTCCCGCGCTGGCGGCGGGCAACTGCGTGGTCATCAAACCGGCCGAGCAGACCCCGGCGTCGCTGCTGCTGGTGGTCGAGCTGATCGCCGATCTGCTGCCGCCGGGAGTGGTCAACGTGGTCAACGGATTCGGCGTCGAGGCGGGCAAGCCCCTGGCGTCCAGCCCGCGGGTGGCGAAGGTCGCGTTCACCGGGGAGACCACCACCGGGCGGCTGATCATGCAGTACGCCAGCGAGAACATCATTCCGGTCACCCTGGAACTCGGCGGGAAGAGTCCCAACATCTTCCTGCCCGACGTCGCCGCCGCCGACGACGACTTCCTGGACAAGGCGGTCGAGGGTTTCGTCATGTTCGCGCTCAATCAGGGCGAGGTGTGCACGTGTCCGTCGCGCGCGCTGATCCATTCCTCGATCTACGACGAGTTCCTGTCCCGCTGCCTCGAGCGCACCCGCAATATCAAGGGCGGCAACCCCCTCGACGACAGCACCATGATCGGCGCCCAGGCCAGCAACGACCAGTACGAGAAGATCCTGTCCTACATCGATATCGGCCGTAAGGAAGGCGCGAAGGTGCTGGCCGGGGGTGCGACGCGCAAGGTCGACGGGTTCCCCGGCGGCTACTACATCGAGCCGACGATCTTCGAGGGGCGCAACGACATGCGCATCTTCCAGGAGGAGATCTTCGGACCGGTGGTGGCGGTGACCAGGTACGACACCGTGGACGAGGCGATCACCCTCGCCAATGACACCCTGTACGGACTCGGCGCGGGTGTCTGGACCCGGGATATGAACACCGCCTATCGGATGGGCCGGGCCATCAAGGCGGGGCGGGTGTGGACCAACTGCTTCCACGCCTATCCGGCGCACGCCGCCTTCGGCGGATACAAGAAGTCCGGCATCGGCCGCGAGAACCACCGGATGATGCTCGACCACTACCAGCACACCAAGAATCTGCTGGTGAGCTACGCACCGCAGAAACTCGGGTTCTTCTGATGGCCGAGAAGGTTTCCCGCATCGGTATCACCGACGCGGCGGCCACGCTGCTCGCCGAACTCGGCGAGCGGAACGGTCCGGTGATGTTCCATCAGTCCGGTGGATGCTGTGACGGCAGCTCTCCGATGTGCTACCCCCGCAACGAATTTCGCGTCGGGTCCGCGGACGTGCTGCTCGGTCACCTGCCGGGCGGTACGCCGTTCTGGATGAGCGCCGACCAGTTCGAGTACTGGCGCCACACCCACCTCACCGTGGACGTGGTACCCGGTCGCGGCAGCGGGTTCTCCCTGGAGGCGCCGGACGGGGTGCGTTTCCTGATCCGCTCGCGGCTGCTGTCGGACGCGGAAGTCGAAGCGCTGGAGGCGGATCCGCCGATCACCGGGGCCGACCTGCTGCTGTGATCGGTGGGGATCAGGGACCGGGCGTCAGGGCTCCGCCGTGGTAGCGCACGGACGGATTCCACAGGAAGAAGCTGTCGATCCCGGTGGTCGCCGCGGCGTCGATCTGCGCCCGGACCTCGGCGTCGCCGTAGTTCACGCCCAGGCTGAAGTCCTGCAGCCACGGGATCACGGCGGCGCCGGTGCCCTGGGTCAGGTCGCGGAAGTCCCGCAGCGATCGCTGGACGATGTCGAACGGCTGGGCGTTCGGATCGGCCACCCCGTACTCGCCCGCGCCCCAGTGCGACGGATACACCATCGGCGCAACATAATCCACGTGCGGGGCCATGAGCCGGATGTCCTGGGCGATCTGTTCGGGCCGGTTCACCGCGATGCCGAACACCGCGGCACTCAGGCTCGCGCCCGCATCGCGCACGGGATCGCGGCTCTCGCGCAGGAATTCCGCGATGGAGACGGTCGGTGATTCGGTGATCCCGGCGAAATGCATTCCGCCCAGGGGACCGTCGGGCCGCCGGACATAGTCGTACATCACCCCGTCGAAGCCGAGCCGGGCCGCCTCCGCCGCGAGATCGATGTTGTACCGGCGCACCTCGGGATTGGCGAAGTTGGTGAAGGCGATGGCGCCGTATCCGCTGGCGTAGGGCCCGCCGCCGGGGGCCTGCACCACCCAGTCCGGGCGCCCGGCGCCCCACGCCCAGCCCGCCAGCGTCGGGTCCCGGAATGCCACGATCCGGCCCTCCACGCGTAAACCCATGTCGTGCAGCGTCTTCAGGGCGGCACGGGCGTCGTAGATACCGGCGGCGGCGCCGGTCTCCCGCGCGAGCGGCACCTCGGAGGCGTAGCCGACGACGCCGTCCTCGTCCTTGATGTCGAGTTCCACCGTATTGATCCGCCCCTCGCGGGCCAGCGCCAGGACGCCCTCGCGCAGGCCCTCGTCGGCCCAGCCGTACGCGGTGACATGGACGGCCTTGGTGCGGGGCATGGTGACCCGGGAATCGATCGGCCGCGTGGTCGCGTTGCCCGCGTCGTCCACGGCGACGACCGCGGCGCCCACCGGCGCCCGCGGCAGCGTCACCTCGAATCTGCCCTCGGAATCGGTTGCCACCGAGGTGGCTCCGACGGTGACCCGCTCGGCCCCGACCGCCGTGCCGCGCACGGTGACCGGCTGGCGGTACGAGGGCACCGTGCCCTGCTGCTCCACGGTCAGGTCCGGGGGCCGGGTGTCGACGGTGAACGTCCTCGACACCCCCGGGCCCGTTCGCATCCAGCCCAGCAGTCCGCCCGGCGGAATCTCGGCGGTGAACGTGTGCTCGCCGTCGGGCAGGCCGGTGGGCCGGTATCGCACAGTGTCCCCGGCGATTTCGCCGGAGACCTCCTTGCCGTCCAGCGTGAGCCGCACCGCCTGCGGATCGTGGCCGCGGGCATCCACCGACAGCTCCAGCGAATTCACCGCGGCCGCGCCGATCGGGCCGCCGGGCAGGCCGGTCAGGGGCAGGCCCGAGGGCTCCGAGACCGCCGAACCGATGATCGCGCCGGACACCACCACCACGGTGACGACCACGACCGACAACACGATCAGCCGCGGACGCCCCCGTGTCGGGACTCGCTTCAGCAACGCACACACCAGCTTTCGGTAAACGTCTCCCTAATATCCACACCGGCATGATGTTTCGTGCCGACTTTCCCGGTTTGTACCGAGAATCGTTGGCGGTACGTAATATTGACGTGATGGTGAGCAACCGTGGCACCCTCCTGTCCGCGCTGGCCCTCCTGGTCGCGGCCGCCTGCGGCGCGCCCCAGCAACCCGCCGCCGTCACCGCGCCCGCGCCCCCACCGGCGGCCCCGGCCCCCGATCCGGCGGCCGTCGGGGCGAACGAACTGGGCGCGGTCCCGATCTTGATGTACCACCAGCTGAGCCCGGCGCCCTCCGGCGAGTACGACCAGACGCCCGCGGAGTTCCGCGAGGAGCTCGAGCGCCTGTACCGCGAGGGCTACCGCCCGGTGACCGCCGCGAAATACATTGCGGGAGAGATCGATATCCCCGCGGGCACCCATCCGGTGGTGCTGACCTTCGACGATTCGACCGCCAGCCAGGTGGCCTTCACCCCCGACGGCACGCCCGCGCCCGACACCGCGGTCGGCATCCTCGCCGAATTCGCGGCCCGCCACCCGGACTTCCCCGCCGTCGCGACCTTCTACGTCAACGACGACCTGTTCGGCGACGACCCCCGCGCGCTACCGTGGCTGGCCGCCCACGGCTACGAGATCGGCGCGCACACCGCGAGCCACGCCGACCTCGGCACTCTCGACACCACGGGCGTCCGACGCGAACTCGCGCTCAACGTGCGCACCATCGCGGCCACGGCGCCCGGCACCGCCGTACGCACCATGGCCCTGCCCCTGGGCATCTCACCCGCCGACCCCGCCGCGGCGGTCGCGGGAACCTGGGAGGGGACGTCCTACGCGTTCGACGCGGTCATGCTGGTCGGATCGGAACCGGCCCCCTCCCCCTACGGCTCCGTCGACCCCGCGGCCGTTCCCCGGATCCGCTCGGGCGCAGGGCAGGTCCCCTTCGACTCGGCCTACTGGCTCGACCATCTCGCCGCCCATCCCGACCAGCGATTCACCTCCGACGGCGACCCGCACCGAATCGCCTTCCCCCGCGACCTCTCCGCCGACCTCACGGCCAAGTGGACCGCCCGGGCGCATCCGTTCTGACGGTCTCCCGAGCGAGCGGACGCAGTCGCCGTCAGGCGTTCGCACGTTCGACGGAGCGCTGCAACATCTTCCGTGTCACCGGAAGCCGCATGGCGCGCAGCATCAGGTTGTTCATCCACAGATGCGCCCGGGTGGGCGGCGCGAATTGGCTCGCGCCCCTGCGGGCCAGGGCCTGGCGCTTGCGAATATCGGGACGCAGCATCGTCTCCCATTCGGCCAGGGCGGCCGGAATGTCGTCGTGCTCGTCCAGTGCATCGCCGAGCCGTCCCGCCCCGGCCAGTGCGAGCGCCGCGCCGTATCCGGCGAAGGGCGTCACGCACCAGGCCGCATCGCCGAGCAGCACGACCCGGCCACTGCTCCATCGATCCATGACTATCTGACTCACCGAGTCGAAATACGCAGCGCCAGGCTCGTTTTCGAGCTGCCGCAAGGCATCGGGCACACTGCCCCCGAGATCACCGAACCGTGCGGACAGTGCCGCGGTCGCGCCCCGCGCCAGTTCGGCCGCGGGATCGTCGGCGCGGTAGGTGAAGAAGGCCGAGGATCGCCGCGGCCCCACATTGATCACGGCGGCGGTCCGCCCGAGGCCGATGAATGTCTTCGACGACGCGTCGGGCACTTCCTCCGGAACACGCGACAGCGGGAACGCTCCCACCATGTGCCGCAGGTCCACCAAGTGGTCCGCCTTCGGGCCGAAGGCGATCTCCCGGATGCCGGAGTGCAGCCCGTCGGCTCCGACGAGCAGATCCGCGCGCTCGCGGGTGCCGTCGCTCAACGTGATCTCGACGCCGCCGGAATGCTGGTCGACCGCGCGCACGGTGGTGCCGAACCGGAGGTCGACGGCCGCGTGCACCGCCTCGAACAACACGGTCTCGATATCGCCGCGGAACAGCGACAGCGCCCGCTGCGCCAGCGCGGCGCGCGCGACCTCGGCGGGAATCGTGATTCTGTCGCGTCCGTCCGCGCCGACGATGATCGAGGTGAACCATCCGATATCCCGGGCCGCGAGCGCGGGCAGCACGCCCATGCGTTCGGCGGCGTCGTACCCGTAGCCGAGGAGGTTCACCAGATATCCGCCGCTGCGCCGACCGGGCGCGCGCTCGACCACGAGCACCTCCCACCCCGATCGGTACAGGCGCAGCGCGGTGGCCAGGCCCGCGATGCCCGCACCCGACACCACCACCCGCCTGCCTCGCGTATCGCCTTGTCGCCGTTGGTCCTGCGGATCAGTCACAACCACTCCCGGGTTCGCCGAACAAAGTATGAGCAGACGCTCAAACTCAGTATGAGCATGTGCTCATACTCGCGGCAAGTCGAGGTTCCGGGTGCCCGAGCGCCTAAACTGTCCGATGTGCCCAGAGGTGTCGCGATTCCCGAGATCCGGCAGCAGCTGTTCGCGGCCGCCGAGCGAGTGATCGTCCGCGACGGTCCGGGCAAGCTGAGCGGCCGGGCCGTGACGGCGGAAGCCGGTGTCGCGACGGGATTGCTCTACTCCCACTTCGCCGACCTCGACGGCTTCCTGGCGGCCTTCGCCGTAGACCGCGCCTTCACGATCGCCGCCGACTGCGCGGGGCTGATCGAACGCGCGGGCGAGGGCACCCTCGCCGGGAATGTCTGCGACGCGATCCTGGCGGTCCCCCTGCACACCGTCCTCGCGTCCACGCGGCTGCTCGTCGCGCGCCCGGAACTCCTCGACCAGGTTCAGCAGGTACTCGGCGAGCGTTCCGCGGGGCTCGATGCGCTCGAAAGATCCGTCACCGCATACCTTTCCGCCGAACAGCGCCTGGCGCGGTTACCCGCGGCGGTGCGGCCGGAGGCGCTGGCCGCCGCGCTGGTCGGCATCGTGCACCATCGCGCACTGACCGACCGCGCGACATCCGAGACGCCCGACCGCATCCGCCGCGCGATCACCGCACTGATCGAAGGCATGGACCCCGCACCCCAGCGTTCCAGGCGCTGAGTCGCGCCCGGGACCTGGGACTACTGTCTCACCGCCCGGGCAGGAACCGGATCGCGCGGGCGATGCTCATGAGGAACGGCTGCCACTTGTCCTGCGGGACGCCCCACGGCGCATCGAGGTTCAGCAGGCGCGTCACCACGACGGTCTGCGGCTCGGTGAACTTCAGCAGCCCGTCGGGGCCGTGGCGGCGGCCGACGCCCGAGATGCCCATACCGCCCATCGGGGCGCCCGTGGTGCCCCAGGCGGGCGCGTATCCCTCGTCGACACAGACGGTTCCGGCGTGCAGGCGCTCGGCGATGCGCTCGCCGTCGGCCTTGGTGGCCGCCCACACGCTGGCGTTGAGGCCGTATTCGGTGTCGTTGGCCCGCACGATCGCCTCCTCCACGTCGTCGACGGGGTAGATCGACACCAGCGGGCCGAAGGTCTCGTTGCGGCCGCACTCCATCGCATCGGTCACGTCGGCGAGCACGGTCGGCTCGAAGAACAGCGGGCCGATATCGGGGCGGGCGATGCCACCGGCCAGCACCTTCGCGCCCTTGGAGGTGGCGTCGGCGACGTGCTTGGTGACGGTCTCGAGCTGCGCCTCGGAGATCAGCGAACCGATATCGGCCGAGAAGTCATAGGCCGCACCGAGTTTCGCGGCCTTGACCGCGGCCACGAACTTGTCGGTGAACTCCTCGGCCACGGCCCGTTCGACATACAGCCGCTCGATCGAGATGCACAGCTGGCCCGCGTTCGAGAAGCAGGCCCGCACCGCGGCCTTCGCAGCCTTGTCCAGATCGGCGCCGCGGGTGACGATCATCGGGTTCTTGCCGCCGAGCTCGGCGGAGAAGCCGATGAGGCGTTTGCCGCACTGCTGGGCCAGCGTGCTGCCGGTGGCCGAGGAGCCGGTGAACATCAGGTAGTCGCACGAATCGACGATCGCGGTGCCCACGACGGTGCCCGGGCCGGTCACCACCTGCAGCAGGTCGCGCGGCAGCCCCGCCCGCAGCAGCAGGTCCACATTCGCCAGCGAGGAGTACGGCGTCTGGCTGTCCGGCTTGACGATCACCGCGTTCCCGGCCAGCAGCGCCGGGATCGAGTCGCCGATCGACAGCAGCATCGGATAGTTCCACGGGGCGATCACCCCGACGACACCCTTGGGCTGGGTGCGCACCGACGCGCGGTTGAGGACCGGGAACGCGCCGGGCACGGAGTGCGGGGCGAGCGCGCTCGGGGCGATGCGGGCGAAGTACCGGGCCGCGAACATCAGGCCCATGATCTCTTCCTGCGCCGCCCACCGCGCCTTGCCGGTCTCGGCCTGGATCACGTCCATCAGATACTCGCGCTCGGCCACCACCAGCTCGCGGTAGCGCTCGAGCACCGCGGCGCGCTCCTTCGCCGGTCGCGCGGCCCAGCGCTGCTGCGCGGTGCGAGCCCGGCCGAACGCCGCCTGCACGTCCTCGGCCGTGCCGACCGGCACCTCACCGAGCGCGCGCCCGGTGAACACCTCCGTGATCGTGCGCGTCGCACGCTCGGCGGCGTCGTCGACGGCGGCGAACGCCCGCAGGCGGTCGAATACGGCGGCTTCCGGCACGGGCATCATCGTCTCCTACTTGTCAGTAACCACGCGGTACACACAATCTACCGCGCCCGGCGGGACGCGTGAACCGCCTCGGGACGGAGGGGACGGGCCGCTACCGAACGGCGAGGCGGTGAGGAACTGCGGCAGCAGGGCTGTGAAGACCCGGCCAGTCCAGGAGTCCGGCGACACGCGGGCGCCGGGGATCGAAAACGCGCCGCCCCGAACATGTTCGGCGGAGCAGGCCCGTGATCTGATGTCGGCCATAGAGAATGGGATCCGGCAGGGGCGGCAGGCCGGTGCGAACCCCGGCGCTACCCGGGACGAACAGGAAGGCGACGGTGACCTCTTCCAACGTAGGTGATCTGAACTGGCTGCTCGACGATCTCGTCGACCGCCTCGCCGGCGTGCGCTACGCGGTGGTGCACTCCACCGACGGGCTGCTGCTGGGCCGATCCACCACCATGGGCCGCGAGGACGCCGAGCACTTCGGCGCCATGTCGGCGACGCTGTACGGGCTGGCGCGCAGCGCCGGTAGCCGCTTCGACGGCGGCGGGGTGCGGCAGGCGGTCATCGAACTCGACCGGGCCGTCCTGTTCGTCACCGCCGCCGGCGACAACGCCTGTATCGCCCTGCAGGCCAACGAGAATGCCAACCTCGGTATGGTCGCCTACGAGATGAACCTGACCGTGCGGCGCGTCGGCGGCCACCTGTCCGCCGATGCGCGCGGCGGCCTGCACCGGGCGGAGCCCCGATTGCCATGACGCGGGTGGAGCCGGAGTACGCGGAAAATGTTCGGCTGTGCCGCATTCCACAGTCGGTCGCCGAGGTGTCGGCTACCTTGAGGCTGCCCCTTGCTGTTACGAAGATCCTGAATACCCTGCGCGCAGTACTCGACGGAATCCGAAAGCTGTAGAAACACACCGTGCCTGAAACGATGTCCGCGGCCCCGCTCGCCGCGTCGGTCAAGATCCTCGTCGCCGGCGGCTTCGGCGTCGGCAAGACCACGATGGTGTCCTCGATCAGCGAGATCGAGCCGCTACGCACCGAGGAGCTGATCACCGAACTGTCCACCGGCATCGACGATCTGTCGGGCGTGGAGAGTAAGCAGACCACCACCGTGGCGCTGGATTTCGGCCGCCTGACCATCGACCGGAACCTGGTGCTGTACCTGTTCGGCACGCCCGGACAGGACCGGTTCTGGTTCCTGTGGGACGAATTGTCCCGCGGCGCACTGGGTGCGATCGTCATCGCCGACACCCGCCGATTGGAGAACTCGTTCGCCGCGATCGATTACTTCGAGCGCCGCGGACTGCTGTTCACCGTGGCGGTGAACTGTTTCGACGCCGCCCCGGTCTACACCCCCCAGGAGGTCCGCGAGGCGCTCGACCTGGAGCCACACATCCCGGTGATCCCGTGCGACGCCCGCGACCGCGCCTCCTGCAAAACGGTCCTCATGACCCTGGTGGAGCACCTGATCAAGCGAGCGACCGCAACGCCGGTCTGAACACCTTCGGCGCACAGCGCAATCCGGCACGCGATGCAAGAGTGCACTGCGTGCCGCCCCGTCGGTCCGGGCGCTCACGCCTGCCGGGCGTCCTCGGCCGCGGTGAGGTAGGTGTCCAGGCGGGCGATGCCGCGGACGGCGGTGCGGCTGCGGGTGGACAGGCGGGTGCCCCAGTCGGTGAGCAGGGTGTGCAGGCGATCGGTGTTTCCGGCGCGGCGTAGTTCGCGGACGAAGGCGGCGATCTCCGGCAGGGCGATGCCGCCCTTGCGGAGGTACCAGGCCAGGTGGGCGTCGCGGATATCGGTGTCGCCGTAGATGCGATACCCGGTGGCGCGGTCGCGGCGCGGTTCGACGACGCCCGCCTTCTCCCATTCCCGCAGCGTCGCCGGGTGGACGCCGAGGCGGTGCGCCAGCTGTCCGACGGTGAGCGATTCGGGAGCACGCCGGGTCGGCGGGGCCTCGGTCAGGGCGCCGAGGGTGGCGGCGACCTCCGTGTGGGTCCGGCGCTCGTGCAGGAACTCCGCGTGCAGCTCGTCCAATCGGGTGTAGACGGCGACGAGGTCGCCGCGGTTGGCGCTGCGCATCAGGTCGAGGGCCGCCTGGTGGCCGTATCCGGCGCGCAGGGCAAGGAACGCATGCAGTGCCAGGGCGTGCAGGTCGGTGTAGCGGCGGTAGCCGCTGTCGGTGCGCGCGGCGGGCGGGAGCGCACCGAGATCCTCGTAGTTGCGGACCGCCTGGGTCGAGAGTCCGTGTTCGCGCGCCAGATCGACAGGGCGCAGCGTTCGCCGGTTCGAGGCCGTCACAACACGCACTCGATGCTGCCCTCCCCCCGGCCGGATGTGGTCGCCACCTACCGCTGGCCCGGATCCACTTCGGCGAACGAGCCGACCCAATGATGCGGGGCGCGAGGCGAATTCGGCTCCCCCGGCCTGGTCACGCCGAGCACCCGCCACCCGGCGGCCGCGGCGGCGTCGAGTTCGTCGGGGTGGTCGGACAGGAACAGAATCTGCCCGGCCGGTACCCCGATCATCCCGGCGATCTTCTCGTACGAGCTCGCCTCCCGCTTCGCTCCGGCGTTGGCCAGATCGAACCAGCCGCTGATCAGCGAGGCGAGGTCGCCGTCGCGGGCGAAGGCGAACCAGTCCTGCTGGTTGCGCACCGAGCCCGAGGAGTACACGTACAGCGCGATGCCCGCGGCATGCCAGTCGCGCAGCGCCGGGGGCGCGTCCGGGAAGAACTCGCCGTGCAGGGCGCCGGTGCGGAAGCCCTCCGCACAGATCAGGCCCTGCGCGGTCTTCAGCGGTGCGGCCTTCACATCCGAATCCAGCCAGCCGCGCAGGATTTCGGCGACCTCGGCCGCGTCGGCATCGGGCCGCCCGGACTGCTCGCGGGCGCCCGCCAGGACCGGATCGGCCGCGCCGCCGCGGTTGTCGCGCAGCCACTGCGGAAGCCGTTGCCGCGTATAGCCGTACAGGTCCTCCCGCACGGAGCCGGTCGGGCTGGTGGTGCCCTCGATATCGACGACGACGGCCGCGATCACGCGACGACCAGTTCGTCGAGGGTGGGGAACCGGGAGCCGATCGGGTCGCCGGTGAAGTCGCCGACCCAGCCGTCCTCCTCCTCGAAGAACCGCACGGCCACGAAATCGGGGCGGGTGCCCATATCGAACCAGTGCCTGGTCCCGGCGGGCACCGACACCAGGTCGCCGCCCTCGCACACCACCGCCACGACCTCCGGTTCCAGGTGCAGGTAGAAGCAGCCGCGACCGGCGGCGAAGAAGCGCACCTCGTCCTCGGCATGGCGATGCTCGGACAGGAACTTCCCGCGCGCCGCGTCGGCCTTGTCCTGCCAGTGCGGGTCGCTGTCGTCGGGCTGCAGCCGGGCCAGGTCGATGTGCTTGTACCGGCCGTCGGCATTGAGTTCGCCGATCCGGTCGTCGTAGTGGGCGAGGATGTCCTCGGTGGGGGTGGCGGCGTCCAGTCCCGCCATGGTGGGCCAGCGGTCGAAAACGATGCCGCGCTCGGCCAATTCGTCGCCGATGACCGCGGCGTCGACGGTGCGCAGCCGCACCTCGGCGGGTTCGCTGTCGGCCATGATCTGCAGCAGAGTCATTGCGGTTGCTCCTCGGAACTCGGGTGGGAGGTGGCGATCTCGCGGCGGCCGGTCAGCGTCACCAGCTCGCACATCGCCTCCAGGCATTCCGCGCGGTCGCGGGCCTGCGCGAGGGTGGCGCCCCAGGCGGTGATGCCGTGGCCGGAGATGAACAGCACCGGCGGCGCATCCGGGTGCTCGATCAGGTGGCGCTCGATGTCGGCACCGATGCGCGGAACGTCAGAGTGATTCGAAAATACGGGGATGTCAATGGTTTCCGCCGTGCCCAGGCCCTTGATGAGTTCGTAACCGGTGAACCTGAGCGATTCCCGGGCCCCGACCGACTGCGCGGTCGCATGCGGGGAATGGACGTGCACCACCGCGTCGGCACCGGTGGCCCGGTAGACGGCGGTATGGATCGCGGTCTCGGCCGATGGGCGCCGGGTTCCCGAAACGCGTTGGGAATCGGCGATGTTCACCGTCACTATGTCCGCGGCGGTCAGCTCACCCTTGGACAGGCCGCTGCCCGTGACGATCGCGGTCTCTCCCGCCCGTACCGAGAGGTTCCCGGCGGTTCCGGGCATCCATCCGCGGGCGTACAACCCGCGCGCGGTCGCCGCTATCGGTTCGGCCGGATTCGCCTGCCCGGCTTCCTCGTTCGCTCGAGTGGCGGCCACCACGCCGTTCTCGGTGACCACCGCGGTCACCAGATCGGGCGGGGTGACATCGAAGGCGGGATTGAAGACCTCGGTCCCCTCGGGCGCGGTGGCGATGCCGCCCACGTGGGTGACCTCCGTCGTGGCCCGCTCCTCCACGACGATGTCGGCGCCGGTCGCGGTCGCGAGGTCGCGGGTGGACTCCGGCGCGACGACCACGAACGGGATCCCGTGCCGCCGCGCGGCCACCGCCAGTCCGTAGGTACCGATCTTGTTGGCGACCGAGCCGTCCGCGGTGATGCGATCGGCGCCGACGATCACGCAGTCCACCAGGCCGGTCGCCATGGCCCAGGCGGCCGCGGAATCGATGGTCAGGCGGTGCGGGATCCCCGCCTCGGCCAGCTCCCACGCGGTCAGCCGGGCGCCTTGCAGCAGCGGCCGGGTCTCGTCGACGAGCACGTTCTCGACCGCGTCCCGCTCGGCCAGCACCCGCAGCGCACCGATCGCGGTCCCGAACGCGGTGGTCGCCAGGCGCCCGGTATTGCAATGGGTGAGGATGCGCAGCGGCCGGTCCGGGCACAGTCGCTGCACCAGATCCGCGGCGTGGGTCGCGGCCGCCCGGTTGACCCGGCCGTCCTCCTCCAGCATCGCCAGCGCCTCGTCGAGCACGGCCTGCGGGCCCTGCCGCAGCTTCGCGAGCGCCCGCCGCACACCCCAGGCCAGATTCACCGCGGTCGGCCGGGCCGCCGCGATGCGCGCGGCCTCCAGCTCCACCTTCTCGGGGTCCCCGGGGTAGGCGCGCGCGGCGAGTGCCACGCCGAACGCCCCCGAGACGCCGATCGCCGGGGCGCCGCGCACGGCGAGGGTCGCGATCGCCTCGATGACCTCGTCGACCGTCGTGATCCGGAGCTCCCGCAGTTCGTGCGGCAGCGCCCGCTGATCGATGGTCACCACCGCCCCATCGACCCACGCGATCGAACTCTCAGCCATCCCTGCAACCCTCACGCCTCGGCCCGACAACCTCCACCGAAACCGTATCGAACCACCAGCTCACCGCCCCCACCAGGTTTCGGCTCGACGCGATCCGCTCAGAGCGCCTGGGGCAGCATGATGACCGTGACGGCGAGCGCGAGGGTCGACACGAGCACCCCGGCGACGGCCAGGCCCGTGCCGCTACGCCCGCCGGTGCAGCCGATGATCCCGAGCACGAGTCCGCCCAGTGCGAACGGGAGGCCGAGGAAGGGCCGCACACCGGTCAGATCCATGGGCAGGAACGGGAGCACCAGCCCGAGGAGGCCCAGGGTCACGGCGCCCGCCGCGAGCCCCAGCCCCTGCCGCCGAGCGGTCGGCGGCGGACCGCCCTGCCAGCCCTGCCCGCCAGGGTGGGCCCAAGGTTGCTGCGGCCGAGCAGGATTCGGGCCCGGCGGCGCCGGACTCGAATACCCGGCGCCCGGGCCGGGATTCCACGTCGGATCGGTCGGCTCCGGCGGCGGACCATAAGACATCGATTGACCCCCGAGTTCCACTGTCGTTGCGAGCCACCATAGCCCGCGTCCTCGCGGCGCGAGATCGAATCTCGCGCGGGCGACGTTCTTGACCTCGAGGATTGTTGAGCTTCTAGCGTCGTCGGCAACGAGAGGAGTTCGACGATGACGACATTGGTTACCGGCGCTACCGGGAATACGGGCCGCCATGTGGTGGCAGAGCTGCTGCGCCGAGGTGAGCCGGTCCGGGCGCTGACGCGCAATCCCGTTGCGGCCGCGCAGGTTCTGGCGCCCGAGGCGGAGGTGGTGGTGGGTACCCACACCGAGCCGCACACCCTGTCGGCCGCCCTGGACGGCGTCGACCGCCTGCACATCACGGTGACGGCCGGGCTCGCCGAGGTCGGCCCGGAGCTGGTGCGGCACGCGGTCGACGCGGGCGTGCGGCGCATCACCGTGCTGTGGGGCGGCGCGGTCGGCCCGGTCGAGCAGGCGGTGGCGGACTCGGGCGTGGAATGGACGCGCCTGGAACCGCAGGAGTTCATGTCCAACACGCTGACCTGGGCCGCGTCGATCCGCACCGACGGCATCGTGCGCGAGCCCTACGACTACCCCAGTGCCCTCGTGCACGAGGCCGATATCGCCGCGGTGGCCGCCGTCGCGCTGCTCGACGACGGCCACGCGGGACGCGCGTACAACCTCACCGGCCCGGAATCGCTGACGCCGTCCGAGCGAATCGCCATCTTGTCCAAGACGATCGAACGCGATATCGCCTTCGTCCCGATCACCCACGAACAGGCCGTCGAACGACTGGTGGCCACCGGCGTCTCCCGAGCCGACGCCGACTACGTCATCGGCTGGTACTCCGCCCCCACCGAGGACTCCACCACCCCCGTCGACACCGTCGTGCGCACGACCGGCCACCCCGCCCGCACCTTCACCGACTGGGCCGCCGCCCACGCCGACCACTTCCGCTGACCCTGCCGGTCGGTGGTTGTCACGGGGTGGGCGGCAGGGACTGGGTGATGAGCAGGCGGGCGGCCTTGGAGACGCGGGTGTTGTCGCCGGTGACGAGGCGGTCCTGCAGCAGGCCGCGGATTCCCGAGACCAGCAGTGTGGCGGTCGATTCCGGGTCGGGAAGTTCGGGGTCCAGCCGCCGGAGCACCTCGGTCACCGCGCCGACGAGTTCGCGGACCGTGTCGTCGGCGTAGTCGCGGAAGGGGCTGCCCGGTACCGACGCGACCCCCAGCACCTGCAGCAGCACCCGGGTGCTGCTCACCCAGTCGGTGGTGGTGTTGACGCAGAACGATTCGATCAGCCGCCGTCGCAGCGCGGCGATATCGGGGACATCGGCGAACAGCGCGGCGATATCGGGGCGCTGGGTTTCCAAGGCGGCCACCAGCATCCGCTCCTTGGTGCCGAAGTAGTGGATCAGCATGCGCGAGCTGGTGCCGAGGTAGTCCGCCAGCGGGCGCAGCGACAACTCGGTCAGCCCGTACTCGCCGATATAGGCGATCACTCCGGACAGCAGTTCGGCGCGGCGCGCCTGGTCGAGGGGTCTGGGCACGAATTGACTGTAGCGGTCGCTACAGGTATTCATGACATCATGGGTGTACCAACTGCTACACAAACCGCGCGGAATGTCGTCGTCACCGGCATGGTCGCCACCACGTGCCTGGCCCCCGACCTCGACGGCACCTGGGCCGGGCTGCTCGACGGCGCCAGCGGCATCGGCCCGCTCGACGACGACTTCGTCGCCGAGTACGACCTGCCGGTCCGCATCGGCGGCAAGCTGAAGCAGCGTCCGGGCGAGCACCTCAGCCGCATCGAGCAGCGCCGCCACTCCTACGTGCAGCAGCTGGCACTGGTCCTGGGGCGGCAGGTCTGGGAGGAGGCGGGCAAGCCGGACGTGGACGGCGAGCGCCTCGGCGTGGCCGTGGGCACCGGGCTCGGTGGCGGCGACGCCTTCATCACGGCCGTGGACGCCATGCGCGCGGGCGGCTACCGCAAGGTCCCGCCGCTGACGGTGCCGATGGCCATGCCGAACGGATCCGCGGCCCGGGTCGGTCTCGAATTCGGCGCGAAGGCGGGCGTCTACGCGCCCACGTCGGCGTGCTCGTCAGGCGCCGAGGCCATCGCCCATGCCTGGCGGCTGATCGCCACCGGCGAGGCGGACGTCGTGATCGCCGGTGGCGTGGAGAACTACATCGAGGCCGTCCCGATCGCCAGCTTCGCCATGATGCGGGCGATGAGCACCCGCAACGACGAACCGGCCCGCGCCTCACGGCCTTTCGACCGCGACCGCGACGGATTCGTCTTCGGCGAGGCCGGGGCCCTGCTGGTGCTCGAGTCCGAGGAGTTCGCGCGGGCCCGCCGCGCGCGCACGCACGGCCGGATCCTGGGCGCCGGAATCACCTCCGACGGCTACCACATCACCGGCACCGAACCCGAGGGCGCGGGCGCGGCGCGGGCCATGCGCAAGGCCATCGACGCCGCCGGGCTCACCGCGGCCGATATCGATCACGTCGACGCGCACGCCACGTCGACACCGATCGGTGACGCCTCCGAGGCGAATGCCATTGCGGCCGTTGCCGGTGCCGCCTCGGTGTACGCGCCCAAGTCCGCGCTCGGACATTCCATCGGCGCCGTGGGCGCCCTGGAGGCCATCCTCACCCTGTGCACAGTGCGCGACCAGATCGTGCCGCCCACACTCAATTTCGAGCGCCCGGATCCGCGGACCGAGCTCGATATCGTGCACGGCGAGCCCCGGCGGCAGCGAATCTCGTACGCGCTCAGCAATTCCTTCGGCTTCGGAGGACACAACGTCACGCTCGCATTCGGCGCCGCCTGACCCGTTCGTCCCCAGCTTTGTCCCGAGTATGTGGAATAGCTGTTGTTCACGCTCATCCACCGAAAGTTGTGGATGGAAGCAGTAGCTGTTGATAAACCCGTGCGCCCCATGTGGATACGAGACCGCCGCTACCGGTCACGCATGGGTGCGCTGCAGATTCACCACCCGGCCCATGATGCCGTCGACGCCGAGATCCTCGAGGCAGCCGACGAACCTGCGCTCGGTATGGGCACCGAGTGCGGGCTCGAGCAGCACGGTCCAGTCGCCCTCGCGCTCGGTCGGCCCGTCCACGAGGCGGACATGGCCGACGATGCTGCGGCAGTGCTTCCACACCGTGAGCGCCGGATCCTCGGCGCGCGAGCCGAATCGGGCGCGCGCGTCGAAGGTCACGCTCGTGCGGCTGCCCGATGCGCCGCTGTCGGTGCGGAATTGCATCGCCTGCGCCAATGCAATCACTGCCACAGTGGCCGCGACGGCGAGCGCCGCGACCACGGCGACGATCCGCGGTCTCATGGCCTACCGCACCAGCGGTCCGCGCAACAGCCGGGTGCGGTCCTCGACCGGGGCGAGAAATCCCCGCGGCGGCAGCGCCAACCGATCCAGCCGGGCGGTAATGCTCCGGGTGGCAGCCGGTTTCGCGGTCGCGCGGGCCACTCGCTCCACCACCCAGGCGATTCCGGTCAGCAGCACTCCCCCGGCCAGCAGCACCGGCACGAACACGTTCAGGCACTCCGGCGGGGTCAGCCACGCGAAGCTCACGCGCGCCGGCGGTTCGGCGGCGTGCACGATCCGGGCGGTGCGGCGGCGCTCGGGTTCCGCGGCGATCCGGGATCCCAACGCCCGCAGCCGGTTGGTGATCAGCATCGCGACCAGCGCCACCTCGGCGGCCAGGAACAGCGTCGCCGACATGATCGCGCGATTCCACTCCCACCGATAGAGGTAGACGAAAACGTAGGCGCCGGTGGCGATCACGGTGACCACCGCCAGCAGCACCCCGAACTTGCGCATCATCACCGCACCTCCATCGATTCCGAGACGATCCGCACCGCGCCCGTGCGGCCGTCGAGTTCGACCTCGGCGCCGTCGGGTAGTCGCCGCGTCGCCTCGGGATAGCCGACGACCGCGGGCACGCCGTGTTCGCGGGCGAGGATCGCCAGATGGCTGAGCGGACTGCCGGTTTCGGCGATCAGCCCGGCCAGCCGCGGCACCACCGCCGCGAGTCGCGGGTCCAGGTGCCGGACCACCAGCACCGATCCGGGCGGGGGCCGGTGCCCGATATGCACGACCCCGCGGCCGGTGCCGCCGCCCGCGCCGATGCCGTGGGCGCGCGATCTCACCGTTCGCGTCACCGCGACCGGGACGCCGTCCGCGAAGCGGAATTCCGTGGGTACGGGGGCGGATTCCGGTGCCGCGCGCTCGGCCAGATCCGCGGGCAGCACGCGATGGGTCACGGCCCGGTGCAGTTCGTCGAATCGCAGCGCGGTCACCGCCTCGGCCTCGTCGAGCAGGCCACCGACCGCCAGACGCCGCCCCAGTTCGGCGGCGACCCGGGCGCCGAGTTCTTGAATCCAGCGCGCCCGCAGGCGCAATGCCTCCCGCGCCACCGGCAGGTCGCCGAATTCGCCGTCGGGAATCGGGGATTCGAGCACCTGCTGCGGCAGTGCGCCGGGTGCACCGATGCGTGGCGGGGTCAACGCCAGCACCACCGGATACTCCTCGATCGCCTGCTCGTCGGACAGTCCGGCCGCGCGGGCCTCGGCCACCGCGGCCAACGCCATGGCCGCCGCGGTCGGCCCCGGGCGGCGATCGCGGGTGAGCATGCCCGCCAGCGCCTCGTAGCCGTGCACCGCCCGCAGCGCGGTGCGGGTGTGCTGCAGGATATCCAGCAGTTCCCCGTTGCCGAGCGCCTGCGGCGACGGAACCTCGGCCAGGTCGCCGTCGACCCGTTCGCAGATGCTGCGCGCCAAGTCCGGCAGCGCGGCCGCCAGTCGCCCCACCCGCACGGCCGCCGCCACCCTGCGCGCGCCGGGCCGCGGATCCAGCAGCCGCAGCAGCGAGTGCCGCGGCGGGATCGCCCCCAGCAGTTCGAGATCGGCCACCGCGATACCACCGACGGCGGTCGCCACCTGGGAGGTGCGCAGCCGGCGCGCCGAGACGGTTCCGGTCATGTCCAGCGCCACCCGCAGCCCCTCGGCCAGCGGCGTCAGCCACAGATCCTGCTCCAGCGGGCGCAGCGGGTCCGGAAAGGTCTCGGCGAGGGGGCCCGGGCCGAAGATCGGGCCCTCGCCGGGGCCGTGCAGCGCGGTGATGGGCCGCGCCTGCAGCAGCACCGCGCGGCCGGATTCGTCGACGGCCCATTCGATGTCCAGCGGCGCGCCGAAGATCGATTCGGCGCGGGAGGCCAGCCGGATCACCTTGCGCCGCACCATGACCGGCAGTTCGGGGCCGTCGGCGGTGAGCACCGCGCGCACCTGGCCTCGCCGCGTGAGCGAGGCGGTCCACCCCGCCGCACTGCCGTCCACCACCTCGCTGGGGCCGCCCCGCACCGCCGTCAGCACCATGCGATCGCGGCGGCCGCTCATCGGGTCGGCGGTGAACAGGACTCCGCCCCAGGCCGCGCGGAGGAACGGCTGTACGAGCACCGCCATGGCGGCCCCGGTGGTGCCGTCCGAGGTCGCCGCGACCGCCTCGCCCGAGGCCCGCACCCGGCCGACGGCCTCGGTGAAGGCCGCCCAATCTTCCACGCCGAGAACGGAGGTGAACAGGCCCGCCATGGACTGCTCGGCGCCGTCCTCGGCGACCGACGACGACCGCACCACCAGCGGGCGCCGCCCGCCGACGGTCAGCCGCCGCCATTCGATCTCGGGCAACCGGCCCCCGTCGGGCCACGCGGTGGTGAGGACGAATCCGTCGAGCACGGGCAGTCCGCGGTGGGCGGCCTGGGCCAGGGTTGCGGCCTTGGCGCCCGACAGCGCCGGATGCTGCGCCCGCGGATCACGCAGCGAGACGATGGCGGGCGGATGGGCCACGGCGACCTCCTAAGAGGAGATGATCACTCCACTTAACAATTCTCAGTGTTCACCCGGCGTTCCCGGCTTGTCAAGAATGACCGTTCGTTTTGCGAGACTGTTATGCCACACCGGTGTGCCGGAATAGAACCGGTTTCAGTATTGTCGTGCCATGGCCTTCGTGATCGACGACAGCGTGGACATCGACGCACCCGCCGCGGTGGTGTGGAAGGTGCTCACCGACTTCGCGGCATACGGCGAGTGGAATCCGTTCGTCACCGGATGCCGCACCACCCTGGAGCCCGGCGCTCCGATCGATATGCGGGTGCGGCTGGTCGGTCCGCGCGCGAAGGCGCAGCGGGAATGGATCCGGTCGCACACGCCCGGAACCGAATTCAGCTACGCGATGAAGCCGGTGCCCCTGGGCGCGCTGCACAGCATGCGCTCACACACGCTGACGCCGCTCGACGCCGGTCGCTGCCGCTACGCCTCGCACTTCGAACTCGCCGGATGGTTGCAGCCGGTGGTGACGGCGGCCCTGGGATCCGCGCTGCGGCGTGGGTTCGGCGAGATGACCGAGGCGGTGCGAGGGCGGGCCGAGCGGTCGGCGTGACGGCTACGCCTCGAACGGGACGACGTTTCCGGCCGCGTCGCGTTCCCCGATTCCCGCGACGATCGCGGCCGCCAGGTCGGTGACCGCGATCCAGGTGCGGGGCGGGTCGGCCTCCAGATTGCCGATGGTGTACCAGGTGTCGGTGCCGCGGTAGCGGACCATTCCCCTGCCCGAATCGTCCAGGCAGACATCGAGCTCTCCGGACACCGTCCCTTCCTCCTCGGTCATGACGGCGGCCTTCTCGGCGATCTCGACGACTTCGCTTATTTGAACTCTCCTCGCGCCACGCAGTCGCCCACCGCGGTGCGCAGGGCGGCCTGCTCGTCCGGATCGATCGTCAACGCGTATTTTATCTTGACCTTGACGTATCGATCGAGATAGGCACACCGGAAGGTGCCCGGCGGGAGATAGTCCGACGGATCCTGGTCGCCCTTGGACCGGTTGGCCGACGGGTCGGCGGCCACCAGGTTGATCGCGTCGTTGGCGATGCGACGGCGGGTGTCCTCGTCCTTGCTCGCCGCGCCCGAGCGCCAGGCCTCGGCGAGGGCGACGATGTGCTCGGCGTCGACGCCGGACGGGTCGGTGATCCACTTGTAGTCCTTGACCTGACCCGACTTCCGGTCCAGCACGCCGTATTGATCGCGCCAGCCGCCGTCCTTGCCTACCGTCAGCTTGCAGGTCTTCGGGTCGAGCGTCACCGTGCCGGTGGCGTCGCGCAGCAGCATCACGTCACGGGTTTCGCAGCGTTCGTACCGGGTGAACTCGGCACCGAAACCGTGTTCGGCCTTGTTGGTGTCCCAGTGCGGGAACTTCTCGCGGGTGTAGCCGGTCATCGCGGCCTCCGGCGCCACCACCAGTTTGGCGAGCTGTTCGGGAACGTCCTTGCCCGCCACCGCGATCGGGTCCTTACCGTCGTTCCTCGAGCCCAGCTCGTCGATGAGCACATACCCCCCGGCCAGCACGACCGCGAGGAGAACCGGTGCGACCAAGGTGATTCCGCGGCGCAGCGGGCTCGATGTGCGGGAGCCCCGTTTCATGATGACGCCCCTGCGACTCGCACGACGTCTTCGTCTCTGTTGCCGCTCACCACGCACCGTCCCGAAAATTGCTGTACCGCTGCGGAAATCATGCGCCATCCCCCTGACTCGCGCACCGGGTTCCGGCGACGTGAACGGCGCGCGACCACTCAGCAACGTCGTTCACGCCGAGTGTCGGTCGCGGTGTCGGATACGCAACGGCCAAGGCCGGGATCGCTTTTCGGCCGCTCGGCGACGGCCCGTCGTATGCACTTCTCATCTCGGGACACCACAGTGTCAACGGTGCGAGCAAACAGCAAGCCCGACAGTGGATTCAGTAATCGGAGTCACAGACGGCCGCCTGTCGGACCTCCGCCGCGGACCGCGCGGGCCCCGATACTGTGGACACCAGCGAACGGTCCGTACCGGAGGAGGTCGGCGAGAAGTGTTCCGAAACAGCATCGTCGCGGCGGCCGCGCTGGCCGTGGGCTGCGCGCTCACGGCGTGCGGATCGTCCACCGAGCCGAGCCCGGCACCCCGCGAATCGGCCCGCCAGCAGCTTCCCCGGGCGCGCTGCGGTGTCGACCTCGCCTCGCCGGTGGTGCGCGACGCGATCGCACGGCTGCCGGTCGAGCCCGTGACGGCCACGCCCTGGAGCGCCGACCCCGCCACCCTCGCGGGCAACTTCGACCCCTGTGTCACCCTGTCCACCGCGATCGTCACGATCGAGGGCGCGACGGGTAGCTCGCCGCAGCACGCGCTGCTGTTCCATCGCGGTGAATATGTCGGAACGGCCACCGAAAAGGCCTACGGATTCACCACTTTGGCCGCCTCGGCGAGCACGGACGACACCGTCGTCCTCGACTACAAGACCCCCGGCAGCTGCAATGCCTGTGACGACGGAGCCCACACCCAGGTCGGATTCCACTGGGACGGACAGCGTGTCGTCATGAACGGCACGCCACCCGGCTGACCGCGGGGCGGTGCCGGTCCGGAACTCGTTGTCCCGGACCGGCGGTCGCTCCGATCAGGCGTTGTTGAGCTTGTTCAGCCGCTCGCAGGATTCGAGGTACTCCTCGATGAGCCGCTGCATGACATCGGCGGAGCGTTCGACCTTGTTCATCATCCCGACCACCTGGCCGACCGGATTGAAGTTCACATCCTTCGCGGCCTCCGGATAGCGGTGACCGCGCTTGACGCCGTCGAGGGCGACCATCATCTGCAGCGGCATGCCCAGCGGGTTCGGCGTATCGGGCCGCTCCCATGCCTCGGTCCAGTCGTTCTTCAACATCCGGCACGGCTTGCCGGTCCACGAGCGCGAGCGCACCGTGTCGAGGCTGGTGGCATCGATGTAGGTCTGCATCTGCGCGGGCGGCACATTGGCCTCCTCGACCGTCAGCCACAGCGATCCCGTCCACGCACCCGCCGCCCCCATGGCCAACGCGGCGGCCACCTGGCGACCGTTGCCGATACCGCCCGCGGCGAGCGCCGGCATATCCCCGATCGCGTCGATGACCTGCGGCCACAGCACCACCGAGGAGATCTCGCCACAGTGGCCGCCGCCCTCGGTGCCCTGCATGACCACGAAGTCCAGCCCGGCCCGCTTGTGGTTGAGCGCGTGCTTGACCGAGCCGCACAGCGCGCCGATCAGGCGCCCGGAGTCCTGGATCTGCTTGACGACATCGTCGGGCGGGGTACCCAGCGCATTGGCGACCAGCTTCGCCTTGGGGTGCTGGAGGATGACCTCGATCTGCGGGGCGACCGTGGTGGCGGTCCAGCCCAGCAGCTGATTGTGGTGCTCCTCCGGCGGCAGGTGCGGCACGCCGTGATCGGTCAGGATCTTCTCCGCGAAATCGCGGTGCTCCTGCGGAACCAGCTTGGCCAGTTGGGCTTCCAGCTCCTGTGGGGTCAGGCCCTCGACACCCTTGCCCTCGTACTTGGACGGAATCACCAGGTCCACGCCGTACACGCCGTGCACGTGCTCGTCGAGCCAGGCCAGCTCGACCTCGAGCTCCTCGGCGGTGAAACCGACCGCGCCCAGAACGCCGAGGCCGCCGGCATTGCTCACCGCGGCGGCGACGTCGCGGCAGTGGGTGAAGGCGAAGATGGGAACGTCGATACCCAGTCGTTCGCAGATCTCGGTACGCATGGCCTGGTGGACTCCTCTTGTCTTCCGGCGCTGGAAAGGTCTTCGCCGACACACTAGAACACGTTGCAGATTCAGCCTAGCGCCTGGGTGCCGTCAAATCGAGAGTGAGAGGAGAACAGGGCCGGGGCGATGTCGCCCGCGGCCCCGTATAGCGAGAAACTCGTTCTAGTTACCCCGCCGTGAGCTTCGCGAAGTCGGGCGCGTAGACGGTCATCCACTGCGGGCGCAGACGGTAGAAGACCACCTCCCGGTCCCAGTCGAAGCCGTCCTCGCCGTAGAAGTCCTTGAAGTAGGCCAGCAGTTCGGGCCACTGCGCGTCGGGCGCACCGTGCTCGGGATTGAGGATGTCGACATGTCCGTGCGTGAACACACCCAGGTCCTCGCCTCGCATGTACGCCGCGCTCGCGGCGGGCCGGGCGGCGAGATGGCGGGCCTTGGCCGCGGTGCGCGCGGTGCCGAAATGCCAGCTGCCGTGCAGAAAATGACCGTCCGCACCGCTGATCCGCGGTTCGCCCGTGGCCGTCACGGTGGACAGGGCGAGGGTGCACATGCCCGTGAGGACCTCGGTGAGCTGCGCCGCGGTCAGGGTGCGTTCGCTATTGATGATCGAGCGCAGATGTGTGGACGAACGCGACAGAGACGCGTCCAGCAGGGCCTGCAGGTGCTCGAGTTCTTCCGGAGTTTCGCGCATCGGCCCACTGTAAGCGCGCCCCACGACGCCGCGTTTGACCGAAATTGCTCAGTCGCGACGGGATGTCAGCCGAGGGTCGCCTTCTTCTTCTGACCCGCGACGACGGTGTCGGTGGCATCGACCAGGGCGGCGTTCACGAGCACCTCCTGCCCCCTCGACAAGGGCGTACCCGTCAGCACGACCACGGTGGTCTGCTGTGTTCCGTCGCAGGTGACGGCGTTCTGCGCACCCTGGGCGGACGGGGCGTCCGCCTGGGGCGCACCCACCATCGCCTTGATACCGACGACTCCGGCGGTGGCCTGGCAGTTGTACACGATCTCCAGGTTCTCCGGCCCGATGCGATTGACGTCGATGGTATTGGGGTTGTCGGCGAAGGCGGGCGTCGTGGTCGACATCGCGCCCAGCCCGATCGCGGCGAGGGCGGTGACGATGAGAGCGGGACGCCGGTGGTTCCGAACGGTTGCCATTGATCCTCGTCCTCCTGCGTAGCGGAAGTAGATCGCGGAACATTCGCAGAACACCGCGGTGCGCGTCGCACCACAGGTCCATGGTCCCCCACCGCCGGGTCGTGGGAAAGCACCGCCCGATAAAGAATCGGACCAGTCGGTCTTCGTAGCTGGCGAGGTGGGTGATCGGCGCGGCGGCTGCGTACGCTGATTCGCGGGCCGACCGGCCACCGGATTCTTCGAGGAGAGCTTCTGTGACCAGTGTGCAGTTCCCGTCCCCGCTTCGCGATTTCGAGCAGCAGGTGCTCGACCGCGTCCACGAGCTGGCGGGCGGATTCGCCGCGGCGGCAGCGGAATTCGACGAGCGGGCCGAGATCGCCGTGGGTCACCTGGAGGCGCTGCACGCCGCGCAGGTCGACCGCGCGGTACTGCCCGAGCGGGTCGGTGGGTTCGGCGCGAGCTACGTGACCTTCGGGCAGATCGTGCGCACGCTGGCCGAGGCCGATCCCTCCACCGCCACGATCTGGGTGATGCACGCCGGGGCCGGGGTGGCGCTGGCCGAGATCACCGCCGAGTCGCTGGGTTCCTTCTTCGCCGACGAATTCCTGGCGGGTAAGCGGTTCGCGAACGCGCTGTCCGAGCCCGCCAGCGGCAACCGCTTCCTCAATCCGCAGCAGGAGGCGGTCGCGGTGGCGGGCGGCTGGTCGCTCACGGGCGCGAAGCGGTTCGTATCGGGCGCCGAGATCGCCGACTACCTGCTGGTGAACGCCCGGGTCGACGATGAGCCGACGTTCTTCGGCGTGGTGCCCGACGAGACGGTCACCGTCGTGCCGATCTGGGACACGCTGGGACTGCGCGCCACCCGCAGCCAGCTGCTCTCCTTCGACCACACGGTCCTGCGCGCCGAATACCGCGGGCGCAGGCCGGGTTTCGCCGATTTCGCGATCATCCCCGCGGGTCTGCCCGCGCTGTCGCTCGGCATCGCCGACGCCGCGCTGGAGGCCCTGGTCGCACATGCCCGGTCCCGCGAGATTCTCGGCAGACCGCTGTCGCATCAGCAGTGGGTGCAGCACGAGGTCGCGGATGTGCAGACGCGGCTGGCGGCGGCCCACGCGCTCTACGACCGCGCGCTGTGGGAGGCGGACAACGCCGTCCCGGCCTTCTTCGGAAACCTCTCGCGCGCAAAGTATCTGGCGAACAAGCTCGCCGTCGAGGTGGCGCAGCTCGGGGTGCGGATCGGCGGGGCGTCAGGCTACCTCAAGCGGTCGCCGATCCAGCGGCATCTGCGCGACGCCGAGGCGGGCCAGCTGATGGCGTATTCGACCGAAGTGGTCGCCGGGGTCGTGGGCCGCGAGGTGCTCGGGGTGCCCGAGGAGTAACGCGGCGCCCCCGGCATTTGCTGTCGGTGCCTGCTGCAAGACTCGGCGCATGCGATGGGCGGTGGCGGACACGGGCGACGGCGGTGCGCGCCTGTGCCCGCTCGACCGGGACGGCAGGCCCGCCGGGCCGGTGCTGAGCGAGCCCTCGCTCGTCGAGGCGGTGCGCACCCGCCCCGGGGTCGAGCGATGGGTCTGGCGGTCCACGGCCGAGATCTACCGCCCGCTGCTGGCCGCCGGTGTACGGGTCGAGCGCTGCTACGACGTGGAGGCCGCCGAATCGCTGTTGATCGGCCACGAGGAGGGCCAGTCGGGGCAGGCGCGCTCCCTGGCCGCCGCGTGGGCCAGGCTGCACCGGCTGCCCGTCCCGCCGGACTCCCCCGCCCGGGCCGCCCAGACCCAGCCATCGCTGTTCGACTCGGGTCCGGTGCCGCTGCCGCCGGGCACCGACGACTTCACCGCCCTGCTGGAGGTCTACGCGGGCCAGCTCGCCCGCACGGCGAGGGCCGAACACCCGGATCGCATGCGGCTGCTGCTGGCCGCCGAATCGGCGGGCATGCTGGTGGCCGCGGAGATGTCACGCGCCGGGATCCCCTGGCGCGCCGACGTCCACCGCGAACTGCTGGACACGCTGCTCGGTGAGCGATTCCCGGGCGGGTCGGAACCGCGGCGGATGGCCGAACTGGCCGACGAGGTGTCGCGCGCCTTCGGCGACCGGACACGGGTCCGCCCCGACCTGCCCAACGACATCATCAGGGCCTTCGCCCGCGCGGGCATCTCGCTGTCCTCCACCCGGAAATGGGAGCTCGAGCGGATCGACCACCCCGCGGTGGCGCCGCTGCTGGCCTACAAATCGCTGTATCGCCTGTACACGGCCCACGGCTGGGCGTGGCTCGAGCAGTGGGTGCACGGCGGCCGCTTCCGCCCCGAATATCTGCCCGGCGGAACGGTTTCCGGCCGCTGGACCACCAACGGCGGTGGCGCCCTGCAAATTCCGAAGGTCATCCGGCAGGCGATCCGCGCCGACCCGGGGTGGCGCCTGGTGGTCGCCGACGCCGACCAGATGGAACCGCGCGTGCTCGCCGCGATCTCGCGCGACCCGGGCCTGATGGAGGTGGCGGGTCGCGGCGAGGATCTGTACGCGGACCTGGCGGCCCGCGCCTTCGGCGGCGACCGCGCCCAGGCCAAGATCGCGCTGCTGGGCGCCATCTACGGCCAGACCTCCGGCGACGCCCTCACCCACATGGCCGAACTGCGGCGCCGCTATCCGGACGCGGTGGGATATGTCGACGACGCGGCCCGCGCCGGTGAGCAGGGTCTGCTGGTGCGCACGTGGCTGGGCCGCACCTGCCCGCCGCTGTCCGCGCTCGCCGACCAGGCGGACCTCCCCGAGGGTTCCGACGGGTACGGCAGCACCTCCGCGGCGCGCGCCCGCGGGCGCTTCACCCGCAATTTCGTGGTGCAGGGCAGCGCCGCGGATTGGGCCCTGCTGATGCTGGCGGGTGTGCGGCATGCGCTGGCGCACCACGGGCTCCGCGCCGAGCTGGTGTTCTTCCAGCACGACGAGGTGATCGTGCACTGCCCGGCGGAGGAGGCCGCGACGGTCGCCGCGGCGATCGGCACCGCGGCCGAGGAGGCGGGGCGGATCGTCTTCGGCCGGACTCCGGTGCGATTCCCGTTCACCACGGCGGTGGTGGAGTGTTACGGGGAGGCCGAATGAGCGGGAGGCTGTCCCGGCATGCGGCCGAATATCCGATGGAACACATCCGCGGCGTGGCTGGTCGGCTCGGGTGGCGCGGGGGCGAAACGGAAGGTTCGGGTGCCGTCGGGGTGATGACCGGCGCGCAGGAACAGATCGGCCGGATGCGCGGAATGGTAACGCTGCCGGGCGAATTCGTAGAGGTGGGTGACGAAGAGGACCCGGACCCCGGCCGCGACGAGGGCATCGATGAGCGGCCCGGCGATGCGGGTGGCGTCGTGCTCACCGGTGGAGGAGAACGACTCGTTGCACAGCAGCAGGGAATGCGGGCGGATGCGGTCGACGATGCGGCTCATCCGCGCGAGTTCGTCGACCAGTTTGCCGTGCGACATCGTGCGGTCCTCGTCGGAGACGAAGTGAGTGAACACACCGTCGCGGACATCGGCCTCGAAGGCGTCGGCCACGACGAACATCCCCGCCTGCATCATCAACTGGGCGGCGCCCACGCTGCGCAGCAAGGTCGATTTGCCGCCGCTGTTGGCACCGGTGACGACCACCAGCGAACGCCCGATCGCGTCGATATCGTTGCCTACCAACGGAATACGGCCGGGTTCCGGTGCCGATTTCCGGTGCGCGGACCACTCGGAGGCCAGCGCGATATCGCACAGCCCGGTGCAGCGCAATCGCGGCGTTCCGGCCGGGTGCGGTGTCGGCAGGCACACCGGCAGCCCGGCGGCGGTCAAGCGGTCGTGCAGCGTCAGGCAGCCGAGGTAGAAGGCCAACTCCGTGCGCAGGCGCCGGAAGAAGTCCTGCACGTGATCGGCCGCATCGCTCACGACCTCCGCGATCCCGGACAGCGCCCGGCCGCGCAACTGCATGACGGGATCGAATTCGGGCTCGGGCTCCTCGATGACGCGGAAGGCGTCGCCCGCGCGACGATCGAATCCGAAGCGGCGACGGCGGATCGGCTCGTGCAGCACGATGTCCGCGACGGCGCTGCCCGCACCCAGTCCGGCGCTGAGATGTACGCCGTGCTCGAAATCCATTGCGGTGAGCTGTGTCTCGATGCTGTCGAGGTAGCCGTCGTCGAGTTCGGCGGCCACGCAGGCGACCAGATCGGTGAATCCGGCCGATCGGAACACCCCGCCGGTGCGGTCGCAGTGGGCGCGCAGCCGCCGCAGGGATGCCACCAGCTCCAGCAGCGGTTGCAGCGCGAGGAGCAGTTTGCCGTTGGCGTGGTGCGCCGGTCCGACCATCCAGCGCTTGACCTCCGTTGCCTCGATGGCTATCCGGTAGAGCGCGCGCACCGCCGCCGGATGCGCGCGACAGTCGGCCAGCACGGCATGTCGGTAGCGAATCACCTCGGGGTCGGTCACCGGTGCCGCCAGCACGGCCCGGACCGCCTCGAGGATGATCGGATCATCGGCGGCCATTGCGCCGCACAGTATGTCGATCCCGAGATCGCCGAGCGTCGAGTCCCCGACCGGCGCCGGTCGAGCACGGTGCCCGCTGGGATGGAGGAGGTTCACCCGCACGATGCGATCCTGGCGGTGACGAGGTCGCGGGTCAGGCCGAAGCGTTCGGCGAGAACCGTGGCGTGCGCATTCCCGTCGGCCGGGCGGCGCTCGATCCGGTACGTCCGCCGCGACGGATCCCCCGGCTCGGTGGCGGCGACCATGCTGACCGTCGCCGGGCCGGTGCGGGCGAGTTCGTCGAAGAAGGTGACCCACACGGCGATCGACCCGCGGGTGACGATCCGGTCGAGGACGTCGCGGCCGATCGCCACGGCGTCGGCGGTACCGGTCGCGCTGAAGCTCTCGTTGAGGATGATCACGCTGTCGGCCGTGGCCGTGTCCAGCGTGTGCCGGATGCGCACGAGTTCGTCGGCGAGCCGGCCGTCCGGATCGGTCGCCTGTTCCGCGCGGTCGAAATGCGTGCACACCCGGTCCGGTAGCGGCAGGCACGCGGAGCGGGCGGGGACCGGGCAGCCGAGCGCGGCGAAGTAGACCAGCAGGCCGACCGTGCGGGCGAAGGTCGTCTTCCCGCCCTGGTTCGGGCCCGTCACCACCAGCACCCGCTCCGGTCCCGACAGCCGGAAGTCGTTGCACACCACCGCGGCATCGCGGTCGCGGCGGGTGAGCAGGGCGAGGTCGAAGGCGTCCGCGGCGTGGATCCGGTCGCCTCGCGATGCCACCCGCGGCAGGCACATGGCCCGCGTCGTGCCGGTGACCCGCTCGGCGAATGTGCGGTAGGTCAGGTAGAACTGGATCTCCCGGTCGAAGGCCGTCACGTCGGGATGCGCGAAATGCTCGTATCGGCGGGCGAATTCGCCGAGTTGCTCGAACACCGGCGGATGCAGCGCGGCGACCCGATCGAGGATCTGCTCCTCCATCTGGTTCAGGTCGTCCCATTCCGAGCGCTCGCGCGGTGCCCGCGGTTCCCCACCTCCGAAGCGCGAGAACAGATCCGCGATCGCCGCACTGTAGTCCGCCGCGCCCTCGGCGGGAGTCACCTCGAGGGTCCGCCCGACGAGCCGCAGACCGTAGCGCACCTCCCCCAGCGCCCGCCGCGCCCGGCGCACGTCGGCGGCGAGGCCGTCGAAGTCCGGCCCGGCGACGTAGCCGGTGACGAACTCGCGCCATCGGGTCAGTGCCCGGGAGGTCAGCGGCAGCGCGGCGAGGGCCTCGACCAACCGCGCGACGGTCTCGAGGTAGTCCGCCGCGGCGGCGAGCTGCCCTCGCTGCCGCTGAATCGGGTGCGGCAACCGATCCCGCCAGGCCAGTCGTTCGCGCATCCTCCGCATCCCCGCCGCGAAGTCGGTGCACGCCGCCCGCACCGATTCGCCGGTGAGGTCGGCGAACACCTCCTGGCGGTATCGGACCGTGCCGGGGTCGCGCACCGGCCGGGCGAACCAGGGGCGCAGGTCGTATTCGTCCCGGCCCACGATCGCGGTGATGATCCGATCTATATGGAGATCGGTCACCGCGGCCGCGTCCACGACCATCGGTTCCGCAGGTTCCGGCCACAGCACGCTGATCCCCGGCATATCCCCGCCCTCCGTCGTCCGTACCGGCCCTCGCAGGGTAGGAGCATTGCTTACCGGCCGTCAAGTAATCATTTGCCTCACCGGAATGCCGCGGCATTGCGACGTGCCCAGTCGGCAAAGGTGCCCGGGGCCCGGCCCAGGACCTTCTCCACGTCGGGACTGACGGCCTGCTCGCGGGTCGTCGGGCTGCCGAGAATGTCGAGGGTGGTGTCGGCGACCGCGGCGGGCATGAACGCGAGCATCTCGGCGCGCGCCTGTTCGCGGGTCTGATCAATGAAGGTGACGGGCTCGCCGACGGCCGCGCCGAGCGCGGCCGCGCGCTCGCGCGGGGTGGTGAGCGCGGGCCCGGTCAACTCGTAGTCCGCCCCCGCGTGACCCGGCTGCGTCAGCGCGACAGCGGCGACGGCGGCGATATCGTCGGGATCGACGACGGGCAGGCCGATCTCGCCGAAGGGCGCGGCGACGGTGCGGGTCGCACTGATGGACGGCGCCCAGGCGAAGGCATTGGAGGCGATACCGCCGGAACGCAGCAGGGTCCACTCGCTCCCGGAATCCATGACCGCCTCCTCGTAGGCGGCGAACGCCCGGCCGTGCGACGCCGAATCCGGGCGGGTGACCACCCCCTGCGAGGAGAGCAGCACGATCCTGCCGTACTTCGCGAACGGCGCGACGACGCGCGCGGGGTCGCCCGTCATCATCAGATCCCCGCCGATCACCAGGAACACCGCATCCGCCGCGGCCGGTATCTCGGCGGGCGGTTGCGCCAGGTCGGCGGCGACCGCGCGCACCCCGGGCGGGACATCGGTGGCCGTGATGCGGCGGGATACGGCCGTCACCCGCTCTCCTCGGTCGGCGAGGGCGCGAACGAGCGCGCGGCCGACGTTTCCGGTGGCACCGGTGACAACGATCATTAGACTTCCTTAGTTAGTTGACTGACTTACTTCGATCACGCTAGCACACCCCGCGCGCGTATAGTTAGTCAGGTGACTGACTTGAAGCAATCCGCTCGGCGCCGGGCCGCCGGAGCCAAGCGCCAGCGGCTGATGCGGGCCGCTGCCGAGGTCATCCATCGGCAGGGCGCCGAGCGCACCACGATCGCCGATATCGCGCGGGCCGCCGAGGTCCCCGTGGGCAACGTGTACTACTACTTCAAGACCAAGGACGAGCTCGTCACCGCCGCGCTGTCCGAGCACGCGCGGCAGCTGGAACTGCTCACCGGCGAACTGGATGCGCTCGCCGATCCCCGGGCCCGCCTCACGGGTCTGGTGGAGGCATGGGTGAGTCGGAGCGACCTCACCGCCCAATATGGTTGCCCCACCGGCACTCTCGCCGTCGAGCTGGACAAACGCGCCGACGACCGCCTGGATGCCGAAGTGGGGCAGGTCATTCGGACGCTACTGGCCTGGGTGGAGCATCAGTTCCGCGAGCTGGGCCGCCCGGATCCGGACGGATCGGCTCTCACCCTCGTGAGCGCCTACCAGGGCATGTCGCTGATGGCCAACGCCCTGCGGGACCCGAGCGTGATGGAACGCGAGGGTGCCCGGCTGCTCGCCTGGCTCGAAACCGTGTGAGCCGATACGGCGGGGTCGTCGAGGTGGGCCACCGACGTCGCCGACGTGAACCCGTGGTGATCTTCGACCACGCCGCAGCGGGGCGGTCGCGTCATCGCCAGTGCAGGTCGCCGAGCAGAGCGGACTCCGAACCGCCGTCGGCGAAAATGACCTGACCGGTCACGAACCGATTGTCCGGGCTCGTCAGCCAGCAGAGCAGCTCGGCTATCCACTCCGGCCGCCCCGGGAAACCCCCGAACGGTTGTGGCGCAGTGGTTTCGACGGCTGTGCGCACCTCGTCGTCGGCGAGGATCCAGGCCGCCGCGGGAGTGTCGACGACACCCGGTGCGACGATATTGAGGGCGATGCCGGATCCGGCCCATTCGGCGGTCGGGGCGGCCCGGCGCACCCAGCGGTTCAGCGCTCGCTTGGCGATCCCGTATCCGCCGGTATCGCCACCGGCGGACGGATCGGCCGCGAGCAGGGCGACCGCCGCGGCCTCGTCGCCGTCCAGACAGGCCCGCATGATGCGGTCGTCCGCCGGCGCCAGCGCGGAGGTGGACGACACCGCCACCGCGCGCGGTGCGGGGCTCTGGGCGAGCAAGGGCCGAAGGCCCTGCAGCGTCGCGACCGCGCCGAAGTAGTTCGTCTCGAGCAGGCCCGTCCTGCCTCCCCCGGCGATTGCCAGCACCGCGTCGATCGGCCCGAACCCGTTCACCTGATCGACCAGCGACCGCCGACCCTCGGGCGTGGACAGGTCGGCGGCGACCTCGGCGTTGTCGATATCGCATCCGATGACACGGGCGCCGCGGGCGCGCAGCAATGCGGTCGTCGCGGCGCCGATGCCGGACGCCGAACCGGTGACCACATACGTCCGATCGGTGAGATCCACGACACCACCCTAGCCGGGTCGCCCTGCGGCCCTTCGTATCCGAGGCGCAAGGCGTGCTGCACATTCATGGCATTCCGGTCGTCGTCCACGAGGCCGAGTCCGCTACCCGACGGCCCCGTGCGGCAAGGGCGCCGATCTGGCCATGCTCGACGGCGCCGAACTCGGCGAGGCCCTCGCCGCTCATCGCGACACGGCACCCCGAGGACCTGGTCGCGATATTAAAAGGAAACCCGGCCCCCCGGGGGGCGGCCCCCGGGGGGGGGGGCGCGAGGGGGGGCGCCGCCCCGAGCGGGGGGATGACCGGCGGCGGCGCCGCGGGCGGGGGGACGAACGGCGGCGGAGTCCCCGGCGAGCGGATGTACCGCACCGGCGACCTCGTGGTGTGGCGTGACGGTGGCGTGCTGGAGTACATCGGTCGTACCG
>NZ_JARWQD010000310.1 GCF_029869545.1 Nocardia wallacei
GGGCGGGGGGCCCGGGCCCGCGGGGTGCCCCCCCGCGGCGGCCCCGCCGGGCTGCGCCAAATACCGCCCCACGCGCCGGGGGGGCGCCTGCCCCCCGCGGGGCAACCGGCCCCGGGCCGGGGCGGGGCCCCCCCCCTCCACATCCCCATTCTCGCGCCCCCCCTGGGGGCTGGGGGCCCGGGGGGGGGGTCTCCCCCCCCCCCCCCCCGGGGCACGTCTCGAGCTCCCTCACGCCGATCCAGGGAGCCGGGTAGGCCGCACACCGTGCGCGCGGCGACGCCGTCGGCTGCGCAACACGGATCCTCATCCCGTCCTCCTGTCGCAGAACAGCATTCGGCTGCCCATGCTGCACGCCCGCACCAGGCGTTTCCGGCTGATGACAGTGTTCCAAACTCTGCGCGCAGATGCAACGGCAGGTGCACCAGCATCTGCGAATAGACGTGCAACTGCACGTGCGTCTGCATGTACAGTGGGACTGCGAGTCTCGTTGATCGAAGGAACTGAGAGAGTGTCATGTCCAATCCCAGCGCCGAGCCCCCGTTAGAGCCGACCGAAATCGCTTGGCGGAAAAGCTCGTACAGCGGTCCACACGGCAACTGCGTTGAACTGGCCCGGTTTTCCGGCGACCGCATCGGAGTGCGCAACTCCCGAGACCCCGGGGGTTCCGTGCTCACCTGCACGCCCGCGGAGTTCGCCGCCTTGGTGCGTGACATCAAGGACGGCCGCTTCGACAGCCTCATGCTGTAAAGTAATGCGGCGGTGCATCCGCGAGAAGCTACAGCTTCTTACTACACGGGAGTCGACTCGATGACAGCCAGGGCCGATCACGACGACAGCGCGGCGGCCCAAGCCTCGATCGACCGCGGCCCGACCGTGCTGCGGATCGCACTCGGCGGCCAGCTCCGCAAGCTGCGCGAGGAGCGCGAGATCAGCCGCCAGGCCGCGGGCGAGGCTTTGCGCGCGTCCGAAACCAAGATCACCCGACTCGAGTTGGGGCAGACCGGTTTCAAAGAACGCGACATGAGCGACCTGCTCACGCTGTACGGGGTGAACGACGCCGACGAGCGCGAGGGTTTCCTGGCGCTGGCCCGTCAGGCCAACCGGCCGGGCTGGTGGCACCGCTACAGCGACCTGCTGCCCTCCTGGTTCGAGACCTACGTCGGTCTCGAGCAGGCCGCGCTCGGCATCCGCATCTACGAAACCCACTACATCCCGGGCCTTTTCCAGACCGCCGACTACGCCCGGTACATCTTCGGCCTCGACTCCCGCAACGACGCCCAGCGCCTGGTCGATATGCGAATGCGGCGCCAGGGCATACTCACCCGCACACCGGCCCCGCCCACCGTGTGGGCGGTCATCGACGAGCACGTGCTGCGCCGACAGCCACCCGACCCCCGGGTGGCCCGCGACCAACTCCGGCATCTGCTCGACCTGGCCGAGCGGCCCAACATCATCATGCAGGTGCTCCCGGAATCCGCCGGGCCCACCCCGGCCGAGGGCGGCTCCTTCAGCATGCTGCGCTTCCCCGAGGAAGAACTGCCCGACGTCGTCTACCTCGAACAACTCACGGGCGCACTGTATCTCGACAAGCATGCCGATCTGCAGCGCTATCGGAAGCTGATGGACGTCCTCTGCGCGGGCTACGCCCGACCTCCCGAGCACACCCCCACGATCCTCCGCAAACTCCTAGACTCACTCACCTGACGCATGCCGAATCCTGTGAAGTCATGGAGTTCGGACCGGTTGAATGAAGGGGCTGGATACTGTGGGCATTGCTGACGTCCCGCGCGGGCCCGGCCGTCTGCCCATTGTCGGACACGCCGTGAGTATGTGGCGTGATCCGGTTCGGTTCATGGTGGATCTGTCCGGCGCCGGGAAGATAGCCCGTGTCGACATCGGCAGTCTCGCCGTCTATGTCATCACCGATTTCGAACTGCTCCACCGGGTGTTGGTCGAGGACTCCGACGCCTACGAGCGAGGGCTCCTGTTCGAACGCATCCGGCTCATATTCGGGGAATCGCTGATCGTCGCGGATGGCCAGCAGCACAGGGATCTTCGCCGTCTGCTGCAACCGGCCTTCCATCGGCCGGAGTTGGAGAGCTACGCGCAGGTCATACACCGCAATGCGGAGGCGTTGGCGAGTTCGTGGCGGCCGGGCGAGATCGTCGAGGTCCGTTCCGAACTGCTGGGATTCGTGATCGCCACTCTGCTCGGGTCCCTGTTCTCCCACGAGCCCGAAACCGAAGAGCTGCAACTCATCTCGGGGCTGATCGACGATATCGGCGGGGGCGCCATCGTGGGCAGTGTGCTGCCGAAGCGGCTGGCGAACCTGCCCCTGCCGGTGAATCGCAAATTCCTGTCGGCGGGAACGCGACTGCGCGACTACTGCCGCGACCTGCTCGTCGCACGCCGGGCCAGCGGTGAGCGCCGCAACGACCTGATCGACAACCTGCTGAATTCGCCGGACGCGGCAGACCGTAGCGACACGTTCCTGGCAGAGCAGGCCGTGACAGTACTCTTCGGCGGGATCGACACCGTGACCGCCACGCTGACCTGGGCCCTGTACGAGTTGTCGCAGCGTCCGGAGGTGGCTTCGAAACTGCAGCGGGAGATCTCCGCCGCGGGAGAATTCAGCCCCGCAAGCCTCGACCGGCTCGACTACCTGAACCGGTTCCTGAACGAGGTCACGCGGCTCCATTCGCCACTACTGCAGACCAGGCGCACCGTCACCGCGGTCGAACTCGACGGTTACACATTTCCCGCGGGCACCGATATCGGCTACAGCCTTGCCGCCATCCACCGGAACCCGCGCATTTTCGCCGACCCGGACACCTTCGACCCCGATCGTTGGTCGACCTCGGGCTCCGGATCGAAATGCCGGAGCTTCGTACCGTTCAGCATGGGCAAGCAGATGTGTCTCGGCAACAATTACGCCTGGATGGCATTGCAGACGGCGCTCCCCGTGCTGCTGTCGAGGTGGGAGTTCCGGCCGGTGGCAACCAAGAAGCTCCCGCGCGCGATGGGTCCGATCCCAGGGCTCGCAAAGCTCCCGCTCGAGGTTCGTCCGGTCGCCGGATAGGCTCAGGCCGCGCCCGATTTGGCGAGCGCCGCTCTGCGATATCCGGATATCCGGCGAATCAGGGCGGGGAGGACGGCCGTGATGACGAACAGCGCCACGGCGACGAGGACGAAGTAGACCAGAGATCCGTTGCGGCCGAAGCGAGGAAGGAAGGCGACCTCCTGGCCGGTCGCGGCGACCGCGTTGAGGAACGGGGCGTAGGACTGCAGCGTGTACCCCTTGGGCAGCAGATTCATGGAGTTCTCTGCCACATGGACCCAGAACAGCAGGACGGCGACGGCGGCGGACGGACTGCGAATCAGCGACCCGACCGCGACACCCACGCCGCACGCCGCGAACGCGTAACACGGAACGGTCCAGAGGAACCGGACACCGGCGGAGTCCGTAATGTCCACGGCCCCATAGATCTGGGGGAACTGATGTGGCAGCGTGACCAAGACGACGATGAGCAGGACGACCGTCGATATCGCCGTGACGAGGCCGTAGTAGATCCACCGCGCCAGCGCCACCGTCCAGGCGCGGGGAAACAGGAAGGCATTGAGATCGCTTGTCTGACCGCGCCATTGGGTCGCGTGGGCGTACGCGGTGGTGACCATCATGACCGACACGGACAGGGTGATCACCCAGTACACGGAGTTGGTGGTGGAGACCGTGGCCACGTAACTCTGACCCGGGAGGTCCGCGAGTCGTTCTGCGACAGCGGCGATTCCGAAGGTGACGATCAGCGGCAGCGCGAAGGTGAGAGGGACCGCGACGGTCCACAGGAAGCTGCGCCCGGTGGTGCGCGTCCATTCGGCGGCGATGCCACGGCGGATCAGGGTGGCCGGACCGGGACGGCTCATGAGGCCACGCCGGTCGTGAGAGGCGCTGGCGGGCCCGCGATTCGCAGATAGGCATCCTCGAGGCGGGTCTCGCCGGGGCCCAGGGTTTCCATGATGTGGGCGAACGGCCGGTCGGCCAGGATGCGCCGGTCGCCGAGGATGACGATGTGGTCGGCGTTGCGTTCGACCTCATCGAGCAGGTGCGTGGCCACCAGGACGCAGGTCCCGGCATCGGCGAGCTGGCGAAGTAGGTCGCGTATCCAGCGAATGCCCGCGATGTCGAGGCCGTTGAGGGGCTCGTCGAGCAGCAGGGTCCGCGGCTCGGAGAGCAATGCGGCGGCGATGCCGACGCGTTGGAGCATGCCGAGCGAATAGTGTCCCAGCCGGCGATCGGCGACCCGGGCGAGGTCGACCATCTCGAGAACATCGCCGACCCGGCCGGTGGGGAGCCCACGGGCGCGGGCGATCCAGCGTAGGTGCCGGCGTGCGGTGTGGCGCGGATCGAAGGCGCGGTAGTTGAGGTGCATTCCGAGCGTTGCCGGTGTGGCGTGATGAGCGCGGACCGGGGTGCCGTCGACCCGGACGGTGCCGACGGCAGGCGCGATGACGCCGCAGATACACCGCAGCAGCGTCGTTTTACCGGTGCCATTGAGGCCGATGAGGTAGGTGAGTGCCCCATCGGCCACGGTCAGTTCGGGGACCTCGAGGACGGTCACGCCCGGGTAGCTCAGGGTGAGGTCACGGATTTCGATCACAGTTTCGGCAGTCGATCAGAAATCGCAGCCCATCGCCAACCCCACGGCCTTGACGCCCTCGCAGACGGAGCTGTTGGACAGCTTCCAGACACCGTCGATGCGCTTCCAGACCACGCGCGCAACCAGATCCGGTTGCCCGGCCGTCTTGCTGCGCAGCATGGCGGTATGCACGTTGCCGTCGTGGGTTTCGGGGCCGGTGATCTCGTTCGACCCACGCGGAGCCCGGTACAGGCCGGTGTTGTAGAGGGTGCGTGCCACGATGACCGCCCTCATACCGCCCTCCATATTGGCCGCCTTGGCCTCGTCGGAGGCGGGCGTTTCGATCAGGAACGCGACCTGGGCGTCGAGATCCTCGACGGTGGGGACATCCTTGGTGATGAGGAATTCGCCGGGGGCGGCGGAGGCGACAGGGGCATTGACAACCGAGGCGCCGGTCGTCACCGCGGCGACCGTTGCCATCGTGGATACGACACCAGCGACAAACCTGAGGGTCTTCATTTCGTCATCCTCTGATCGACTGGGACAGCACCTGATGCACGCTCGAATGTGCAGGCGGGCAACAAATTGGCGCGTTCGAGACTACTCCTGTCCTCCCGAATTCTCAGGGTTTGCGGCCGATGCCACCGAGCATGACCATCCGGGTGTCCGGCAGGTCGGGGCGCAGCCACTGCTGCACCGGCACCACGCCGGGTTCGAGCAGCTCGAAACCGGCAAGGTACGCCTCGGTCTGCGGTGCGGACCGGAAACAGACCTGAGCCGACGTACCTTTGGTAGCGGTGAGCACCTGGAGTATCTCCGGGTCGGAATCGCTGGAGCCGTGCGTGATGGTCATGTAGCTGCCCGGCGCCATCTCGTCGCGGAAGGCGGCGATGATCTCGGCGGGGCTTTCCTCGTCCATCACGTAGTGCAGCACGCTGACGAGCGTGATGGCTACCGGCTCGTTGAAGTCGATCAGCGTGTGGTTCTTCAGCTGATCGATGATGTCGTGGGGACGGCGAACGTCGCCCAGCAGGGCTGCGATACCGGGTGATCCGGCCAGCAGCGCGTTGCAATGGGCGTAGACGACCTGGTCGTAGTCGACATACACCACCCGCGCCGACGGCTCGATCTCCCGGGCGATCTCGTGCACGTTGGGCGAGGTCGGGATGCCCGAACCGAGATCGATGAACTGACGGATCCCGGCATCGGCGGCCATCTCGACCGCTTTGCGCATGAAGCTGCGGGTGAACCAGGCCAGCGTCTTGATTTCGGGTGCGCTGGACAGCATTTGACGCGCCATGTCTCGGTCGACGTCGTAATTGTCCTTTCCGCCCAGCAGGTAGTCGTACACCCGGGCGGAACTCAGCTCATCGGTGTCGAACGGGTGCGGCGTCCGGTCGCTCTCCGGCGCGGGCCCTTCATTACCTTCGACCACGCGTGTAACCGTAGCCGATCGCGGCCTCGGTTGTGCGCTCTCGGGCGATCTGTCGCCACGCGGATGTGGTGGAGTACGCGCTACCCGCACCAACCCCGCTCCGGCACAACATGATCCAGCCTGTTCCTGCCCGCTTCACAGATCGGTCTCGGCCAGGGCCACCGCGTGCGCCACCGCGGAACGCGCCCGGTCGACGGTCTCGTATCGGCCCAGGCCACACGGGGCCGCGACATCCACCGGGCCGCCGTAGGCCGACTCCGCCGCCGCCAACCCCCGGCGTGCCTGCTCGAGTGGCTGCGCCGGAAGGGCGAGTCCGGCGATAAGACGTGTCGTGGCAGGCAATTCCAGGCGAGCCAAGGGCGCGTAGTACCGCGGCCGCACCGGCGCCTGCTTGCCGTCGCCGATGGGCAGGTGGACGAAATCGAGATGTCTGCCCGCAGGCCAGTATCGCGCTATCGCGTTGGCCAGCGTGACGACCGCGGCCGTCGATCTCGGCGCCACGACCGGCTTGTCGTCGAGGCTCCCGTAGCACAGGTGCACTCCGAAACGGGCGTCATGGGGCGCCCGTGCGACGAGGCGTGCGACCGCCCGACCGGCCGCGGTGGCCGCGCCCTGCCGCAGGGCGCCGGGCAGCCGCGCGCAGAGGAGCGTCTCCGCGGCCAGTTCGAGTTGGAATACGACGTTGTCCCGCAACGTCTCATGGATTCGGACGATCTCCCGGACGGTGGCGTCGACGATCGGGCGGTAATAGGGGAAGGCTCGGTCACCACGGCCGACAGAGCGGCGGCGCAACATGAGCATGCGGGCCTCGAAGGCGATGAAACCGATGACGAACGGCGTCGGTATGCCGACCTGCAGGCGCAGTCCGGGATCGGTGCGGCGCAGGTCGGCCAGCGCCTCGAGCGCACGCCCGGTCTCCGCCGCATAACCGAGCGCGGCGTCGATATCGCCCTCGCCCAGCGATCGGCCCGCCCGGAGCCGAAAGGTGTTGCGGGAGCGCAGCGTCGACCAATCACCGCGGCGCACGGGTTCCAGCGCCGGGATCTCGTCGAGCCGATCGATGATGGGTCTGATGTACCACTGGGCGCGATAGGGATCGGCCTCACCACCGGGAACCACACCGTCGAGGTATTCACCGGCGGTGTCGACGGCGAATGCCATTGCCTTCTCCGGGCTGTCCAGCTGCGCGGGCAGGCTGCCCACGAAGTGAACCCTACGCTTCGGCTGCACGGCGACAGTGTCGCACAAGGCCGTCCGCGGATGCCGGGAGGCGGCAAGATCTCCGGAGTGACCCGGCGACGCTCACAGCGGGACGTCACCCCACACGTCGATCAGCTGATCGCGGGAGTCGGCGTCCATCTCGATGAGGACCACGTAGCGTCCGAACTTCGGTTCCAGGCTGAAGCCGCCCCAGAAGTATTTGGGACCGGGGCTGGCGAAATCGCTGTCGGGGCTGCACCGGTAGGGCAGGAACGAGGTGAATCCGCGACGGGTGATCTTGCCCTCGTTCCAGTTCACGCCGGGCGGGCGCGAACCGAGGTAGTCGACGGCCGCGGCGGCGTCGCCGAGGTCGTAGATCGAGAGCGTGAAATCGGCTGCGGTGCAAGTGATGCCGCTCTTCTCGGGTCCCTGGCCGGTCGGGATGCCCGCGCAGCCCGCGCCGCGCCAATCGGTGCGGCTCGCCGGATCGACGAACACCTTGGGAAAGGCCTGGATGATCACCTGTTCGCTGTCGCTCCAGCCTCCCGGATGCTGCTTGGCAACGGTTCCCGGAGCGGTCTGACCGCCGGTCCCCGGGCCGCCGGCGGTCGAGTTCGTCTCCGAGCCGCGCATCGCGAGCGCCACACCGGCTCCGGCTATCAGGACGGCCGCGATCGCGGCCGCCGCGAAAGCCCCGCGCCTACCTCGCCGTACCGGTCGCATCGGGGTGAGCCGGGGTGACATCCCGGGTCCCGCCGGGTAGGCCGGTCCCGGCATCCGGTTCGGATACGCGGGCACCGAACCATCCGGATACACAACGGTTTCCGACGACGGCGGCGGTGCGGCGGGCCGCCCGGACAGCGCGGCCCACACCGCCGCCGCGAATTCGCCGCAGCTGCCGAAGCGCTGCTCGCGATCCTTGGCCATGCCGCGCGCGAGCACCGCGTCCAGGCCGACGGGCAGATCCGGACGCAGCGGGCTCAGCGGTGGCACCGGCGCGGAGAGATGTTGCGCCACAACCTGTCCCGGATTGTCGGCGGGGAACGGTGGCCGACCGGCCAGCAGCGAGAACAGGGTGCACGCCAGCGAATACTGATCCGCCCGATGGTCCAGCGTCTCACCGGAGAGCTGTTCGGGTGCGGCGAATGCCAGTGTCGCGGTGAACATTCCGGTAGCGGTGATCTTGGTGGCCGCATCGATGCGGGCGATGCCGAAATCGGTGAGGACGGCGCGTTCCGCGCGACCGGCGTCGGCGGCGGCCAGCAGGATGTTGGCCGGTTTGATGTCGCGGTGCAGCACACCGTGCGCGTGGGCGTAATCCAGCGCGGATGCGGTGTCGGCGATGATCCGCGCCGCCCGGTCCCCGCGCAGCTGCCGGGAATCGAGCCGCCCGGTGTCGCCGCCCTGGATGTACTGCATGGCGACCCACAGGCAGCCGTCGTGCGTGCCGCGGTCGTAGATGCCGACGATATTCGGATGTTCCAGTCGCGCAACGACACCCGCCTCCCGCTCGAACCGCTTGCGCAACTCCGCATCGTCGGACACCGCGCGGTTCAACACCTTCAGCGCGACCGACCGCGGCAGCCGTGGATGCCGGGCCAGGTAGACCGTCCCCATGCCGCCCTGCCCGAGGACGCCGTCGATGACATAGTCCGCGAACATCGTGCCGATTTCGGGATGAACCACGACCTACCTCGTACTGCAGCGGAAATGAACCACGACAGCATAGCGAGAATGCCGAAACCCACCTGCCACCTCAGCCTGACGATCCGACGTCGTCGACGACCCAGCCACACACGCGACCAGGCGCATTGGGCACAGCACCACCCCGTCGAGAGGCATAGAATTCCGACCAACCACTGGTCAGACTTGGTTTTACGTGGAGCCGGTGACGGGAATCGAACCCGCACTCTCAGCTTGGGAAGCTGATGTTCTACCACTAAACTACACCGGCTGATGCGCTAGGCGCCTGCGATACCCTAGCAGACCAGGGGTGATGGTACACAAGTCCGCTGGTTCCGGGGGTGGGGCAAGGCCCTGGAGGGGCCAGGTCCATATCTACTCCATGTTTACAGCTGACGGCTCGGGAACGCCGCGACCACGCGGGGTCCCTCCAGCATGGATCGAGGGCCTGGACTGGCTCACCGAGATCGACACCAGCAGTGGTGGCAGAACCATATCGACACCCTCAAAACCCAGGCGGCCGGATACGACGCAGTGGCCGGGCAACTCGGCGCCAAGGACGGGGTCCCACGCTTGCTGTCGACCCTCGACACCGAGGGGCACGCCGCGATCGCGCTCCGCAACCCGGATACCGTCCAGAACGTCGTCACATACGTCCCCGGGACCGGGGCGAAAATCAGCGAGATCGACGCCGGGACGAGCCGCGCCGAAGCGATGCGCCGTTCCGCCGAGCTGGCGGACCCGTCGAAGGCGACATCCGTCGTCACCTGGTACGGCTACGACGCACCGCAGTCGGTCACCGGGAGGCCCCGAAAGCGGTGTACGCGGACAACGCCGCCGGACCCCTCGACAGCTTCCAGGATGGCTTGCGCGTGACCCACGAAGGTCCCCGCGCCACCGACACGGTCGTCGGGCACAGCTACGGCACCACGGTCATCGGCCATGCCGCGAGCAACGGCCACACCCTCGACGCCGACAACGTCATTCTGGTGGGTAGCCCCGGGATCGGCGTCGACAGCCCCGAGAAGCTGAGCTTCACCGGCATCCAACCCGACGACAACCGCAACCACATCTATTCGACCACTGCTCAGTACGACCCGATCCGGCTGACCCCCAACATCATTCACGGCCCGCAACCGGTGTCCAACGACTTCGGCACCACCTTCCACTCCGATGGCGCGAGAGGACCGTGGTACCAGTTGGGGTGGACTTCCGATGCCCACGGGGGTTACTGGGACAAGGGCAATCCGGGGCTTGCCACGATGGGCAACATCATCAACGGTGAAGGGACCGGTAAATGAGCCGAAAACCCTGGCTTGCGTCGCCCATCGCAGCACTTGTAGCCGTAGCCCTGGCTGCCTGTGGCAGCAGCGATCAACCCGCAAAGGAATCCACCATGACTTCCAGTGCTCGAGTCGATCCGACATTCTCCGAAGCCAAGGGACGTGAACGGATACTCCAGTACCTGACCGACACACTCCGGGAACTGCCTGCCCAGGTGTCGCTGTCTTGGCAGCACCCGCGGTACTCGCACGCGATCTTCGGCGACGCCCACACCGTCCCGTGCATCGACGACGACACCGTTCCGAACCCTCCGCTCAATGTCGGTGCCGACTACTGGGTCGTCGGTGTCCCGGACGGGCAGACCAGGCAGTACTTCCAGACGGTCCTCGATGTCTGGAAGAAGTTCGGATGGCAGACCGTCATCGATGACACCGCCGCCCCGCAGACCTACGGGCGGGCGCGCACGCACGACGATTTCGCGATCAACGTTGTGGACAACGGCAAGGGCGATCTGGCGATCACCATCTCCTCGCCATGCTTCCCCCACGAGAACACCGGCGGTCAGCCGCTGCCGAAGTCGATCCAACACCCGTAGGCGGCAGGAATCCAATGTTCCCCCGGCACAACGATTCCGAAGAACTAGGCATGAAAGTGCAACGCGCTCAGCATGCCTTGGAACAGACCCGCGGCATCGGCACCGTCCGAGGCATCCGGGTAACCGTCGACGCCGACAATCGTTTGCTGTCGGTCACCGTCGACGAAGAAGGCACCATCCTCGAGGCATACCAGGCGGCTCTGGCCGACAAGCAGCCGAAGGTGGACGACGCCCTGCGGGAACTGCGCGCAGACCCTCGATTCGAGGCTGTGTCGACCTTCGCGGAGGCCAACTCGGCACGGGAGGAAGCCGAACGGGTCGAGCGGCAACGCGACTTCGAGGAAGAGGACGACGAGTACTACGCCGAACGCAATCGGCGGGGTTGGCTCGAAGGCTGACCAGGCCGGGTCCCGGATGGGCTAAGAGGCCGATCGATTGATCGGCCCGCCGCGCGGAGGGTTCGGATTTACTCCCGATTCAGCTGCGTGCGACTGAAGCTATTGCCGCGCAGTCGCATTCACGATCCGATGACTTAAAACTATCTGGGCTGGTAGTGAAAGGTGTGGTGGCCTGCGGTTGGGGGTGGGGGCGGTAGGTTGGGGGTATGACCTTGTTCGACCCGCGTTCGTTGTTGGTGGAGAGTCGGATCGGTGTGCTTGCCACTATCAAGGCGAATGGGATGCCGCAGCTTTCGCCTGTTACGCCGTTCTATGAGCGGGAATCCGATGTCATCTATGTGTCGATGACCGAGGGGCGGGCCAAGACCGTGAATTTGCGGCGGGATCCGCGGGCGGCGCTGGAGGTGACGGCGGCCGACGGCTGGTCCTGGGCTACCGCCGAGGGCACGGTGACGCTGACCGGTCCGGGTACCGACCCGCACGGGGCCGAGGTCGAGGCGCTGGTGGACTACTATCGCGCCGCCGCCGGGGAGCACCCGGATTGGGACGAGTACAGGGCGGTGATGGTCTCCGACCGCAGGGTGCTGATGACGATGACCATCGACCGCGTGTACGGCGAGAAGATCCGCTGACCTCGCCAATGATGTGGAACGTTATGGCGCTCAGAAGATTTCGATCGACAATGCCGAGCCGTCCCGCACCTCCAGGATGTCGTGCAGCACGGTGACGACCACATGCACCACGTGGTCGCGGTCCAGGCCCGCGTCGTCGGCGCGGAGAACGTAGGGGCGCAGTTCGTAAGGGGTGTGGCCGTTTTCGTCCTGGCGGGCCTTGGTGAAGCCGAGACCGGCGAGGGCGGCGAGATGACGCTCGTCGAAGTCCGGGATATCGGGCTCGGGGTGCCGGCGTAGTCGCTGCCACAGCGTCCGGTGGCGGTGCCGGGCGGGATCGACGACCTCGATGTGGAACACGCCATCGGCGGACGCGAGCCACTGGACGACGCCCGATCCGGTATCGAGCACGGCCGTGCCCTCTCCCCTGGCGACCGAGCGATCCACCGCGTCGCGCACGCGTTCGGTCAAGGATTGCATTCCTTCATCATCCGACCGAAGCAACACCCTGACCAGCCGATACATACTGGGGCATCGAACCGGCACCGGTTGCCGAAACCGGCATTAGGCTGGCGACCGTGTTGTCAGGGCGTCACGGCGAGCGGGACGAGATCGACAGGCTGCTGGCCGCGGCGGCGGCCGGGAACAGCCGCTCGCTGGTGCTGCGGGGCGAGGCGGGGATCGGGAAGTCCGCGCTGGTGGAGTACGCCGCCGGCGCCGCGGCGGGCATGCGGGTGGTGCGCGGGGTAGGCGTGGAATCCGAGGCCGAGCTGGCCTTCGGCGCCCTGCACCTGCTGCTGTATCCGTATCTGGACCGCCTGGACAGCTTGCCGGGGCCGCAGGCGGCGGCGCTGCGGGCGGCGTTCGGGCAGATCGAGGCGCCCGAGGCGAACCGGTTTCTGGTCGGCGCGGCCACGCTCACGCTGCTCGCCGAACTGGCGGCCGAGACGCCGACGCTGGTCCTGGTCGACGATGCGCAGTGGCTCGACCGCAGTTCCTCCGACGCGTTGCTGTTCGCGACGCGGCGCTTCCACGCCGACGCCGTCGCCGTGGTCCTGGCCGTGCGGGAGACGGCGATACCGTTCGCGACCCCCGGTCTCGACACGATGCGGCTGACCGGATTACCGAGGGATATCGCCGCCGAGGTACTCGACGAGCACGCCCCCGGCCTCACCGTACCCGGGCGCGAGCGGGTGCTGGCCGAATCCGCCGGAAATCCGCTGGCGCTCATCGAACTGGGCAGTGCGCGGCGAGCGGCCGAACGCGCCGGGCACACCGACCCCGTGTACGAGGTCGGCCCGCTGCCCGTGGCGCGGCGGGTGCAGGACGGCTTCCGGGCCCAGATCGCCGAATTGCCCACGGCCACACGCACACTGCTGCTCGTCGCGGCCGCCGACAACGGGGCCGCCGTCGATACGATGCTGCGGGTCGGCGCCGAGTTCGGGCTCACCGCAGCCGATCTCGAACCCGCCGAACGCGCCGACCTCCTCACGATGTCCACCGACCGTCTGACGTTCCGGCACCCACTGATCCGCGCGGCCGCCTACCAGCAGGCGACACATCGTGAGCGAATCGCCGTGCACGCCACCTTCGCCCGGGTGCTGACGGCGGACGCGGACCGGCGCGCCTGGCATCTCGCCGCCGCCACGACCGGCCCCGATGACGCGGTGGCCGAGGAGCTGGAGAACACCGCGCGGCGCGCGCAGCATCGCGGCGGGGCGATGGCGGTGTCGGCGGCCTACGACCGCGCCGGGCGGCTGAGCGTCGACCCGGAGCAGCGGGCTCGCCGCCTGCTCATGGCCGCGCGCGCCGCCTACGACGCGGGACGGTCCGACCGCGCGACCCGCCTCGCCGGGGAGGCCGCGGCGCTCACCGGCGACAGCGGAATCGTCGCCGACGCAACACATATCAGGGCCCAGGTCGAATACGAGCGCGGCTCGCCCGCCGCCGACGCCGAACTGGCCCTGGCCGCGGCGGAGCTGGTCGTGCACGACGATCCCGAGCGCGCGGTGTCGATCCTGACCGAGGCGGCATGCTGCGGCCGCGACGCGGGGCGGCACGATCTGCTCGAGCGCGCCGCCGACCACCTGAAATCCCTTCGGCTACCGCCCGATTCGCCGCTGCGACCACACGTGGAAGCACAGATCGCCTGGACAGACTTCCTGTCCGGGCGTCCCGAAGCGGCGGTCGATGCCATGGCGGTGCAGATCCGCGAGGCGCACGGCGAGACCGTCGACAACCTGCACAAGATCGCGGCGGCGTTCAGCGGCCTGATGCTGGCCGACGACGCCGGTACGGCCGCGGTCATGGACGAGCTGCTCGATCAGGCCCGCGGCACCGGAGCCGTGCTGTGGATTCCGTACTCGCTGGAGTTCGTGGCGCTGGCGCAGCTGCTCAGCGGTCAGTTCCTGCAGGCCGAAATGTCGGTGGCGGAAGGCATTTCGCTCGGCACCGAGCTGGAGTTGCCTACCGAGGTCGCGGTGCTGCGGGCGATCGAGGTGTGGCTGGCCGGGGTTTCGGGTGACGAAGGCAGGGCGCGAGCCCTCGCCGCGGAGGTCGAGCGGCATCTGGCCGAGCGGCATCCGACCAACCATGCCCTCGCCCGCTGGGGGATCGCGATCGCCGACCTCGCCGCCGGACGGTTCGAGGCCGCGCTCGACCTTCTCGACGGGGTGTGCGCCGGGCCCGCCGCGCACGATTTCCTGATCCGGGCCGTCCCCGACCACGTGGAGGCCGCCGTCCGCGGCGGACGGCCCGAACGCGCACGCACCTATCTTCCCGCATTCGAGCATTGGGCACGTCACGTCCGAAGCCCCTTGGGAACAGCGCTGTTCCACCGCTGCCAGGCATTGCTGGCGGCCGGTAGTGCTGCGGCGGAGGAGCATTACCTCGCCGCGGTACGCCTGCACGACAAGCACGGCGGTCCCTACGACCGGGCGCGGACCCAGCTGGCGTTCGGTGAATGGCTGCGCCGCCGACGGCGCCGCTCCGACGCGCGCGGCCAATTGACCGAGGCGACAGACGCTTTCGACCGGCTCGGCGCCCGGGCATGGGCCGACCGCGCCCGCGTCGAACTGGCCGCCCTCGGCGAGCACCCGGTCGCACAGCGCAACGATCCGCTGAAACTCCTGACGCCGCAGGAGATTCAGGTGGTGCGGCTGGCGGCGGCGGGGCACAGCAACAAGGAGATCGGCGCGCGGCTGTTCCTCAGCCCGCGCACCGTGGGGCACCACCTGTACAAGGCGTATCCGAAACTCGGCGTCACGCGGCGGATCGAGCTGGCGCAGCTCGAGCTGTGACCCGCCGACCGGATGACCTATCCGGCGTCCCGCGACGCCGCGGGACGCCGGTCATGCGACCGATGCGGCCGCCGATACCGGCGCAATAGCGTCACTCCCGCAGGGCAAACCGAGAGGAGAAGGACCATGTTGCTCGAGGACAGGACCGCCGTGATCTACGGCGCCGGTGGGTCGATCGGATCCGCCATGGCCACCGGGTTCGCGGCCGAGGGGGCGAACTGTTTCCTGGTCGGGCGCACCGCCGCCACACTCGACGCGGTCGCGGACAAGATCCGCGCCGAGGGCGGGCGCGCGGAAACGGCCGTCGTCGATGTGTTCGACGCCGCGGCGGTCGCCGACCATGCCGACGCGGTGGTCGAAAAGACCGGCAGCCTCGATATTTCGGTCAACGTGATCTCCCAGACGGCGATCTTCCAACCGCTCATCGATATCTCGGTGGCCGACTTCGCCGCCGCGATGTCGCAGCTCGTGACGTCTCAGCTGATCACCACCAAGACCGCCGCGCGGCACATGATCGCGCAGAAGTCCGGTGCCATCCTGTTCTTCGGCGGGTCCGATCCGACGAACAAGATGCCCGGTCTCGGCAATGTCCAGGTCGGCTTCGACACGGTGGAGGCGCTGCGCCGCCAGTGGGCGTGCGAACTCGGCCCGCACGGCGTGCGAGTGGTGTCGCTGCTGACCGGCGGCATCCCGGAGGGCTTCCCCGACATTCCGGAAACCGAGCAGGCGCGGCAGAGCATCATCGACGCCACGCTGCTGGGCCGCGCCGCATCGCTGACCGACGTCGGTCACGTCGCGGCCTTCGTCGCCTCCGAACGCGGGCGCACGCTGACCTCCACGCAGGTCAACATCTCCTGCGGCGCGGTCGGCGACTGACCGTCGATGGCCGGAACGCGAGTTCCGGTCACCTTGCGGCGTGTTACTTGTTCGAGTAATTTCTTACTTGTGCGAGTAATCGACGAAGCGATGTCACCGGCCGCCGCGGGGCGGCGCCGGCAGATCGTGGCCGCGACGATCGAGGTCCTGGCCGAATCCGGGTACGCGCACACCTCGTTCGCGAAGATCGCGAAGCACGCCGGGCTCAGCAGCACGCGGCTGATCTCCTACCACTTCAGCGGCAAGGAGGAGCTGATGCGGGCGGTCGCGCTGGCGGCGAAGGATGCGGCCACGGAGTTCATCGAGCCGCGCATCCTCGCCGCGCGCGGTCACCGGGCGCAGCTGGCGGCCTACATCACCGCGAATATGGAGTTCATGCGGGAGCGGACCGCCGTGCTGCGCGCCCTGATCGAACTCAACAGCACCGCGCGGGCCGCCCTCGGAGAGTCGTTCCTCGCCGATGTCGGATCGCCCGTGCCCCCGCTCGAGGACGCGCTGCGGGCGGGCCGCGGCGCCGGTGCGTTCGGCGAGTTCGACCCGCACGTCATGGCCGTGGCGATACGCGCCGCCATCGATACCATCGCCATTCGCTACGCCGAGGACCCCTCGGGCGACGTGGAACACTATGCGGCCCAATTGGTGACGCTGTTCGACCGCGCGACTCGTCCCGAAAGCTCGTGAACCGCCGAGCGATTCGGCAGACCCCAGTGGATCGACGGAAGGAAACGCCATGAAATTGGAGGCCGGGCAGGTCGCGGTGGTGACCGGTGCCGCCAACGGGATCGGTCGAGCGGTGGCACAGGCGTTGTGCGCCCGCGGAATACGAGTGGTCCTCGCCGATATCGACGGCGAAGCGGTGGCGAAGGGCGCCGACGAGATCGGGTCCTCGGCGATGGCGGTACCGACCGATGTCGCCGACCCGGCGCAGGTGCAGCGGCTGGCCGACACCACCCTGGAGTCCTACGGCCGGGTCGACCTGGTGTTCAACAATGCCGGTATCGGTGTGGGCGGGCCGATCTGGCTGGTGGAACCCGAAGACTGGCAACGGGTCTGGTCGGTCAATGTGCAGGGCGTGGTCAACGGCATGCGCGCGTTCGTCCCGCATCTCGTCGCGGCGGGGCGGGGCCACATCGTCAACACGTCATCGATGGCGGGGGTGACCACGGGCCTGTTCAACGGCCCGTACACCGCGAGCAAACACGCCGTGGTGTCGCTGACGGAGGCACTGCACGGCGAGCTGGGTGTGCTGTCGCCCGGGATCGGCGTGACCGTGGTCTGTCCGGGACCGGTCGACACGCAGATGCTGCGCGGCATCACCGACGGCGACCAATCCTGGCTCGGCGACGGGGATTCGCTGCCGCCGCAGCCCAGCGAGGGGTGGTTCGGCACCCTCACGCCCGAGCAGTGGGAGCGGTTCGCCCCCGGCCTCGGCGCCGTCCGGCAATTGGCGCACGAGGCCATGCCCGCCGAGCGTGCCGCGGAGATCATCCTCGCGGCCGTCGAGGCCGATCGCCTCTACGTCACCACCCACCCGCATTGGGCGGCGCAGGCCACCGACCGCATGGACACGATCGTCGCCGACCTGCGGGCGTCGGTGTAATCGGTTGTGCCACCGGGATTGTCACGCGACTATCCGGGCGGCACTACGCGGGGCGGGGGCGATGGGCCCGGATGTCGACGGGACGGCCGTCGGGGTCGCGAGCGGTCATCGTCCACTGGGTGGGCAGCGTCTCGATCTCCCCGACCGGCCACCCGGCGCCCAGGATTCGTTCACGAACCTCGCTCAGCTGCGCGTACGTTCCCACTCGCAGCCCCCAGCCCGCGCGGCCCAACGGATCGAGATCGCCGACCGCGGCCGTGCGGGTCTCGACGATCATCAGGTGATCCGCCCCGCCGACATCGATCACGGCGATCCTCGGATCGGTGGCAGTCGCCGCGCGCTCGAAAGAGAGTGTCGCGCCGAGCAATTCGGTGTAGTACGCCACGAGCCGGTCGAGGTCGGTGGTGGACAGCGTCAGGTGATTGATACCGAGCAGATACCCGAGTGTAGTTCGCCCCCGCCTCGACCCGGGCTCAGAACTCGGCGGCGACCCGGAAGAGCACGGGTTGGCGACCGGTTCCGTGCTCATCAGCTCCACCCGCCGCACCAGTACAGCCGGAAATCACCACCACGGCATGAACGTGTCACCGCTTGCATCGATACCGGCCAAGGTATACGGCGCGACGCCGATCTTGCTGAGACCGTATCCGTCGGTATGTCGACGTTGACCGGCTCTTGCGGCCCCATACCGAGATATAGGTCGACATCCTGGAACGGCCCCGTCAATACACCTGACATGACCTTGACGGTTACGTGGCATACAGGGTTGTTGGCCCAATCCGGACCATCACCGATGAATCCGGGAGACGTGAGTGTCACGGTCGTTATGCCCGGCTTCGCACGATCGTACGAGTAGTCGGCGCTGATCGTACCTCGGCACATTGCGTGATCTCCGACGGCAACTACGTCACGACGAAAATCGAACCGCGGTAGGGGTTCAGCAGCCGCCGTGCTGGCGGCAGCTATGCCTCCGCCGACCACAGTGCCGACAATTCCTATAGCCGCGAGAGCACGACGAAACATAGTTCCCCTTCGCAGGAAGCTGAAAGGACACACATACGTCGCAAGTCCTTGACCTGCAAGCAATTTCGTGTCGCCTTAGTAGGTGCCACAATCCGGCGGCTCTCGACATCCCGTATCGAGAGTCGAAAAGGTCAGGCTGCTGCTTCGGCCTCGGCATCGGCCGCTGTGGCGCCATCCGGGCCCGGGGCCGGGGCCTCGTTGATGGGTGCGCTGTCGACGCCCGCGCCGAACGCGCCGCCGATCGCGCCGCCGACCACGCCGCCCGCGATGGCGGCCGGGATGCCAAGGGCCGCAGCGCCGATCGCGCCGCCGACGACTGCGCCGACCGCCGCGCCGGTCGCAGCTCCGGCAGGACTGGCGAGGAGGCCGAGGCCACCGACCGGCACTGCGGGCAAGCCCGCTACCAGGCCCGCGCCTGCGCCGATAAGCCCACCGGCGACTGCACCGACCGCCGCGCCCGGCACGGCACCGACCACGGCCGCCGGAATACCGGCCGCAGCCGCACCTGCTGCCGCACCCGCCATGGTCCCCGCGGCTACCTTGTCGGACCGGGTTCCGCCGATACCAACGGATTTCAGCCCGGTGGCCATATTGGCCTCGGCCTGGGCGACCGTGGTGTTCATGCCGTAGAGGATGTCGTCGGGCAGTTCGTTGGGGGCGGGGGCGGTGAAGTCACCGAAGCGGACGGTGCGCGGGGGCGGGGCGATGGGGGCGACCGGCTCCACCGGCCGGGGCGCGTGGAGGTTCTGCCAGTTGATGCCCGGGGCCGACTTGCCCGGCGCGCTGTCCTTGGGGATCGGGCGGAAGTTCGGGGGGACAACGTAATCCGCCTTCGGCGGGGCGGGACGCGCCGGGGGCGGGGTGGTGACGCCGGGCTGCACCGAGCCGGGACGCGGGGCGATGAGGTTGTCGGCGCCGCGCGGCGCCCCCCCGGGGGGGGGGGTGGTGGGGCCCGCGGGGCGCGGCGGCGGCGTGACCGGCTCCCCCCGGGGGGGGGGGGTGGGGGGATG